>CALPVO020000173.1 GCA_943327025.2 Janthinobacterium lividum | reverse complement strand
GGGCATGCCGCCGGTGCCTTGGTTTGCGCGGACAACACTTTCCTGTCCCCTGCGTGGCAACAACCACTGTCGCTGGGTTGCGATATCGTCATCCACAGCACCACGAAGTACCTGAACGGCCACAGCGACGTCGTGGGCGGCGCGGTGGTGGCGCGCGACAAAGCGGTGCATGACGAACTCGCCTGGTGGGCGAATGCGCTCGGCTTGACGGGGAGCGCCTTCGACAGCTTCCTGACTTTGCGTGGCATGCGTACCTTGCACGCCCGACTGCGCTTGCACGAGGCGAATGCCCGCGTCATCGCCGAGGCATTGCAGGGGCATCCT
Organism: Janthinobacterium lividum; assembly: GCA_943327025.2. Taxonomy (GTDB): domain Bacteria; phylum Pseudomonadota; class Gammaproteobacteria; order Steroidobacterales; family Steroidobacteraceae; genus CAIOHZ01. The sequence continues at coordinate 5,389 of CALPVO020000173.1, read as the reverse complement.
GCCGTGGCCGCCGTGCATTACCCGGGACTCGCCTCGCATCCGGGCCACGCGCTCGCCGCCAGGCAGCAGCGCGGCTTTGGCGCCATGCTCAGCTTTGAACTGAACGATGGGGAGGCGGCCGTACGCTCATTCCTTGACGGGCTCGAGTGCTTCTCCTTGGCGGAGTCACTCGGCGGCGTGGAAAGCCTGGTGGCACACCCCGCGACGATGACCCATGCGGCGATGGATCCGGCTGCTCGCGAACGGGCTGGCATCACGGACTCGCTGCTGCGTCTTTCGGTGGGCATCGAGACTGCCGATGACCTTTTGGCCGACCTGACCGCCGGGCTTGCGCGCACGCAGCGCTGAGGACAGCGGCGCGCCTGTCCGGAAACTGCCATGGGCCGGGCGGTATACTCGGCTCATGCGCTGTCGTTTGTTGCTGCTGGTGTTAGTTGGCTTTAACGGCCTCGCGAGCGCCCATGAGGGAGCGGTCAAACCACTGACGGCTGCAGACCTGCCGCTGGTAGAGCACTTACGCGCGCCGCCGGTACCCTCACCGCTGCCGCGAGGTACCTCAGCGTTGCGCTTCGCGCAGTTCTTCCATACGCCCGCAGGCCCCCGTGGCCTGGAACCGACCGAAGCTCTATTGAGGCTCGATGGTCGGAGGGTACGGTTGTTCGGTTACATGGTACGGAGCGATGCTCCGCAGACCGGAACTTTCCTGCTGTCTTCCCTGCCGGTCACCTTGGCGGAGCAAGCCGATGGGGCCGCCGATGATTTGCCCCCGACTGTCGTAACGGTACGCTTGCCAGAACCTCTGGCGGGCCGTGTGGTGCCGTTCATTCCCGGTATCCTCATGGTCGAGGGTGAACTTGCTGTAGGTGTCCGCGATGAGCCGGATGGGCGCCGTTCGCTGGTGCGTTTGCAACTGGACTGGCCTACGCGGGCTGCTGTCCCTGGAGTCCTGAAATGAATTTCCGTAAAGCCTTCAACCAAACTCTCGGCTTGCTGCTGCTGGGCGTTGTCACTTTTCCGGTGGCTGCGGCTCCCAAAGTCGTGCGTCTTACGCCGCCTTCGTACCTCTTTAGCGGTGCCGAGCGAGCCGGTAGCGATGGCGTCATGCTGGCGCGTTTCCTGCCGGGGCAGTTTTTCGATCTGCAGGCCACGCTGGCGCCCGATGCGGGGCAGACCATTGGCGCTGTGCAGTTTTTGGTTGATGGCAAGCCGGTAGTCGGCGGCAAAGCCGAGACGGCCACGACCGGATTGTGGAAGGAATTGCCGGCTGGTACGACGGTGGCCTCCTTGCGGGGCGTTGCCGCTCCGGAAGCCGCCGGCGACTACTTGCTTGAGGTGGAAGCGACACAATCCGACGGGCAAACCGTTCGTGCGGCCAGCGAGTTCCGGGTGCAGGCGCTGCAAGGCGCAGGCTCCAAGGTGCGCAAGGTTATCTTCATGCTCGGCGATGGCCTGGGCAGCGCGCAGCGCACTGGCGCTCGCATCATGTTGCGCGGCGTGGACCAAGGCAAGTCGCGGGGCCATCTCGCCATGGACATGCCGTATACCGCCTTCGTCACTACCTCTTCGCTGGATGGCATCGTTACGGACAGCGCGCCCGGAATGGCTTCTTATTTCACCGGTAATAAGCATCGCAACGAAACTTTGGGTGTTTTTCCGGATGACACCAATGATGCCTTTGATAATCCGCGCATCGAATACCTCACCGCCTATCTGCATCGCAAGTTAGGTTTCCGTCTGGGTGTGGTGACCACGGCCGATGTCGAGGACGCAACGCCGGCGGGGACCGCCATTCACACCGAAAAGCGTCGTTACGGCACGGGCATCGTCGATCAGTTTCTCGACGAGAGTTCACGTACCGGCCTAGCCGTGCTGATGGGTGGCGGGCGTCGTTGGTTCTTGCCCGCCGCTACGCCAGGATCGGGCCGCACCCGCGACCGTGACATGCAACTGTCGCCGGCTCATGCGGCGGCATGGGGAGTGCCGGAGGGTGCGTTCGATCCAGAGCGCGACTTGCTTGCCGATTTCGCCAAGGCTGGCTTCCGCTATGTGTCGAACGCTACCGAACTGTCCGCGCTCCCGGCAGACACCACCCAAGTTCTCGGTTTGTTCGCCTACTCCAATATGAACGTTGCCCTCGACAAGATTGGTGGGCGTCGCGGAACCAGTACCGTGGTGACGGACTATGGCCTGCCTGACCAACCGATGCTCGACGAGATGACGCGCAGTGCGCTGGCGGTACTGGATCGCGCTGCGCCGAAGGGCTTTGTGCTGTTGGTAGAAGGCGCGAGTATCGACAAGCAGGCCCACGCGATGGACTCGGAGCGCTGGTTGCTCGAGACCATCGAGTTTGATCGTGCCGTTGCCGTCGCTCGTGCCTACGCAGCACAGCACCCGGATACGCTGGTGGTGGTCACTGCCGACCATGAGACGGCGGGTGTGTCGCTCATTGGCGGGTCACGCGTCAGCGCAGCAGAACTGGCCAAGCGCGCTGCCAAAGGCGGTGGTGAGGCGTTTCTGCGTGATGGCGTGGTGGGCACGTACGAGCAAGCGCGTTTTCCTCGCTACCGCATCGCGCCCGACGGTTTTCCGGAGACCACCGAGATTGACGGTAAATTGCTAGTGGGCTACGGCGCGAACGCCGACCGCTATGAAGACTGGGTGACCAATGCGCGCCCTTTGCCGGGCGGTGAACCGCTATCGCCGGGGGCGGCGCCGAACTTCGGTTTGCCGCCGGGGCAAGACCGTCCTGATATACGGGATTCGCAAGGTGGCTTGTTCTTTCTGGGGCAAGTCCCCGATTCCGTGGCAACACACACGGCGACCGATGTGCCGCTGACGGCGGATGGCCTCGGTGGAAAGTTGTTCCACGGCGTGCTGGACAACACGGACGTGTTCTTCAAGATTGCTGGTGCCACCTTGCGGGGCGTGGACCCGGCACCGCCGGTTACCTCAGTGGCGAAAGTGCCAGTGTCAGTGCCAGTGCCAGGCAAGGACAAGGCCAAGCGAACGAAATAACGCTCGGCCTCATCGCTTGGCGCGGTAGGCGGTTACTCCAGTCGCGCCAGTACTGCCGCCCCAGCTTCGCTGGTGCTGGCCGGCTTGCCGGCGGGGCGCATATCGGCGGTGCGGATGCCCGCCGCGATGGCGCCAGCCACCGCGGTCTCGACGGCAGCAGCTTCTGCCTCCAGGCCCAAAGACAACCGCAGCAGCATGGCCGCGCTGAGGATAGTGGCGTAGGGGTTGGCAATGCCTTGGCCGGCGATGTCGGGGGCAGACCCGTGAATGGGTTCGTAGATGCCCCTGGTGCCTGTGCCGAGTGAAGCCGAAGGCAACAAGCCTAGCGAGCCTGGCAGCATGGCGGCTTCGTCCGTCAGCACGTCCCCAAAGAGGTTCTCGGTGACGATGACGTCGAAGTCCGACGGACGGCGCAGCAAATGCATGGCGGCGGCGTCGATGTACATATGGTCGAGCGCAACGTCCGGAAACTCATCGGCCATGACGCGGGTGGCCACTGCACGCCACAGACGCGAAGTTTCCATGACGTTCGCTTTGTCGACTGACGTGAGCTTCTTACGGCGTCCACGGGCTAGGTGGGCTGCAGCGCGGACGACACGCTCGATTTCCGGAACGCTATAGGTACACAGGTCGGAGGCGGAGTCGGCGGTGCGTGTCTTCTCGCCGAAGTAGATGCCTCCGGTAAGTTCACGCACGACCATGATGTCGACGCCCTTCAAGTACTCCGGCTTGAGCGGAGAAACATCCAGAATGGCTTCGTGTATGGCCACCGGACGCAGGTTCGCATAGAGGCCCAGCGCTTTGCGCAGCCCCAGAATGCCTTGTTCGGGACGTACCTTGAGATTCGGGTCCGCGAAGCGCGGATCGCCGACAGCGCCGAACAGGATGGCGTCAGCACGTTCCGCTAGCGCGAGTGTCTCGGGCGGCAGCGGTGAGCCGGTAGCGTCGATGGCCACGGCGCCAAACAAGGCCTCGGGCATATCGAACGCGTGTCCGTACTTCGTCTCAACCACACGAAGGACCTTCACTGCTTCGGCAATGATCTCCGGTCCGATGCCATCACCGGCGAGTACCGCGATGACTGCCTTCATGCGGTCGCTCCAGCGGGTTGCTTGCCGTGCAGAGCTTCGTAGGCGGCAATGGCCTCGCTCTGACCGAGCAGATAGCCCATTTCGTCGGTGCCATTCAGCAGGCAGAAGCGCGCGAAGGCCTCAACGGGGAAGGTGACCTTGCGACCATCCGGCAGCCCCAGTTCGCGCGTCTCGAGATCGAGTGTTACCTCGGCACCCGGATTGGCCAGCAGCCATTCGTGGGTTGCGGCATCGACGATGACGGGCAGCAAACCGTTCTTCAGCGAGTTGTTGCGGAAAATGTCAGCGATTTCCGTGCTGATGACAGCGCGAAAACCGAAATCCACCAACGCCCAAGGCGCATGTTCGCGCGAGGAGCCACAACCGATGTTGCGCCCAGCGACCAACACCTGGCAGCCCTGGGCGGCGGGCGTGTTCAGGATGAAATCGGGCTTCGGCGTGCCGCTGGCGTCATAGCGCCAGTCCGCGAATAGCTGCGCACCGAGACCTTCCTTGGTGGTGGTGGTGAGGAACCGGGCCGGAATAATCTGGTCCGTGTCGATGTTGGTGGTGGCCATGACCACCGTGCGCGAACGCAGAATACGAATAGGGTCCATGTCGGTCTCCGTAGTGCCGGCTCAGGCCAGCAACGAACGCGGGTCGGTGACGCGGCCGGTGACGGCCGAGGCAGCAGCGGTGAGCGGGGAGGCGAGCAGGGTGCGAGACCCCACGCCTTGGCGGCCTTCGAAATTGCGGTTGGAAGTGCTGACGCAGTACTGGCCCTTGGCCACTGTATCGCCATTCATGCCGAGGCACATGGAGCAACCACTCTCGCGCCACTCGGCCCCGGCTGCGGCGAACACCTCGTGCAGACCACGGGCTTCAGCCTCGCGCTTCACTTGCTGTGAACCGGGCACGATGAGCATGTGGACGCCGGCAGCGACCTTGCGGCCCCGCAAGACGCTAGCCACTTCCTCGAGGTCTGACAGGCGACCATTGGTGCAACTGCCAACGAATACCACGTTGACCGGCACATCGGTAATGGCTTGACCGGGCTGCAAACCCATGTAGGCCAGCGACGCGGCGTACACCGAGTCGCCCGCGTGCACTGGCACGTTGTCGCCGATGGCGATGCTCATGCCGGGGTGGGTGCCGTAGGTGACCATCGGGCGAATCTGGGTGGCGTCGATGTGCACTTCGCGGTCGAAGCGCGCACCTTCGTCAGTAGCCAAAGCGCGCCAAGCCGCTACGGCTGCATCCCAAGCAGCGCCTTGCGGCGCACGTTCGCGGCCGTGCAGATAGGC
>CALPVO020000172.1 GCA_943327025.2 Janthinobacterium lividum | reverse complement strand
GATGAAGACGGCTGGCGCGAGGCCTTGGTGGATGTTCCGCGGACTGGCGGCCTCGTACCGTCGATCGTCACGGGTGTGGCCGCCCGCGCGGTGGAGGTTTACACGAAAGATGGTGAACGCCGCCAGATTGACTGGGAGCAGGGCCTGGTGTGGGCCCGCAAGCCGGGTGTTCGCGGCGGTGTCGGTCCTTCTCCGAAGACTGCTGGCGAAATTGTCCGCCGTGGCGACATCGTCTACACACTGCCCGCCGGAGAGGGTCGCGCGCTGCTCGTTCAGGTACCTGCCGTGCAGGGCGCTTTTGTCGCACTCGATCCGGAAGATGGCGCTGTCATCGCCCTGAGTGGCGGCTTCGACTACACCGCCAGCAAGTTCAATCGTGCCGTGCAGTCGCGGCGTCAAGTGGGCTCGTCCTTCAAACCCTTTCTCTATTCTGCAGCATTGGATCAAGGGTTCACGCCAGCCAGCGTCATCCTTGACGCTCCGGTCGTCTATGAAGGTGGTGGCGACATCCCCGACTGGCGTCCGGAAAACGATAACGGCGAGTTCAGTGGCCCAACGCGCTTGCGCGAAGCCTTGGTGCGCTCCCGCAATCTGGTCAGTATCCGCATCCTGCGCTCGTTGGGCATCGAGCCGGCCACCGAGGCCATCACGCGCTTCGGCTTCACCCGCGAAGAAATGCCGCAGAACCTGACGATGGCACTGGGCACGGCGCAAATAGCACCCCTCCGCGTTGCCACGGGCTTCGCTGTCTTCGCTAATGGCGGCTACAAGATTGACCCTTACCTCATCGAACGGGTAGAGGGCCCAGACGGCAAACTACTCCAGCAAGCCCGCCCGCGAGTGGTCTGCCGCGATTGCGCTGGTACGGCACCCACCGAGCTTTCTGCCACAACGCCTTTACGCACCATCGAAGAAGGCCCGGGCGTCACCCGTGTGGCCGACGTGGGCGCCACCGGCGCGCGAATCGATGCAGACCAGCAAGCGCCACGGGTACTGGATGCGGCCAATGCCTACTTGATGACCGACATGATGCGTGACGTCATCCGTCGTGGTACCGCCATGCGCGCGCTGGCGCTGAACCGCACCGATCTCGCGGGGAAGACGGGAACCACCAACGACAAGCGCGATACCTGGTTCTCGGGCTTCAACGCCGACCTCGTGGCCACCGCCTGGGTAGGCTTCGACCAGGAGCGCACGCTCGGTGCCAACGAAGAAGGCGGCCGTACTGCGCTGCCGATGTGGGTGTCGTTCATGCAGGAAGCGCTACGCGGTGTACCCAATAACCGGCTACCGCAACCCGATGGCATCGTCACGGCGCGCATCTCGCCCGTGACCGGCCTGTTGGCCAGCGCTGACGACACTGATGCCATCACTGAACTGTTCCTTGCGGGTCACTTGCCACCCACCGCCGCCGGCACGCCAGGCGCCCAGTCCACTCCGGGGCAAGATGACGCACAAGCGCCAGAGGAACCGCTGTTTTGACCCGTTACGCCGGCACCCGTGGCGATGCTCTCCGCCGTACGCTGGCGGTAGAGGCTGCGCGCCTGATGGCGGAACACGGTATCGACGACTTCGGTTTCGCCAAGCGCAAGGCAGCGGAACGCTTCGGCACCTTCGAGGGTGCAGTGCTGCCCAGTAACGCCGAAGTAGAAGCCGCACTTCAGGAATATCAGCGGTTGTTTGAAGCAGACACGCACGGCGAGACCCTCTACGTATTGCGTCAGACTGCCGTCACTGCGATGGAACTGCTGGCCGAATTCACGCCGCGACTGGTCGGCCCCGTCCTGACTGGCACGGCCACTCGCAACACGGAAGTGCAGTTGCATTTGTTCGCAGAGCGAGCGGAAGCCGTGACCATCCGCCTGCTGGACACGGCTATTCCCTACGAACTGGTGGAACGACGCGTGAAGGTACGCGCGGACGAATGGGTGCTAACCCCGGCAGTGCGACTCACCGTCGACGACATTCCGGTAGATGCGCTGGTATTCGGTCGCGATGGCCAGCGGCAAGCACCGCTGTCCCCCACCGATGGCCGCCCCTTGCGGCGCGCCAGCATCGACGAAGTGCGCGCCCTGCTCGGCTGAAGCCCAGCAGGAGTCGGGAGCACGCCCCCCATACTCGCGACGCTTATTCGCCAGTAACCGGGTGCGGGTAGTGCAGTGGCACCACATGCTGTTGCGGCCACAGGGTGCGCTTGTTCGGCAAGATGTAGTCCGGGCCCAGCGGGTTTTCCGGGTAACACACCATCGCTGGCGCCAAGTGCGGCACGCTGTGTCCCGGGCCTTTTTCCCATTCAGCTTGCCACGACAGCACATAGTCCAGCCGACGAATCTTCCACACGCCGTCTTCGCGCACGTACTCATTTTCGTAGACGCCGGCTTCAAAGAACTGTGAAGGCAACTCGTCTTTCTTCACGCAAGTGTCGTGCGGGCCACCCAGCAACAAGCCACGAAAGCGTCCCTTCGCCGTGTTGCGGTCTGCCGCCACGGTAACCACCGGCTGCATCTGGTAGTGGTCGAGCAGAAAGCCGTCCAGCGGCGCGTTCTTGCCGCCGGTGAAGTATTCACCGAACCAAGTGCAGTAAAGGCGCCGCGCCCCCTCCTTGCCTTTGTAGACGCCCGAGAGAAAGGTGGTTTCGCTATCCTCGGCGAACAAGTCGACCACGCGGTCATACATGCACTTGTCGATCCAGTAGCCATACGTGTAGTGCAAACGTTGGATGGCATTCACGTCTTCCAGCAAGGCGGCGCGATGCTCAACCTCAGCAAGGCGCGCCGACAACGCAGCCACCGTGGCGGCCAAGTCTTGCGGTTTCTCGATGCTGCTCATGCCTTGTCTCCTGCTGCAGTGTGGGGTTCTGTAACGCTGTTCACTTGAGCTTGGGCGGCCGTCGCGGCCATTTCATCCCAGTTCCAATCGACGTCCACATACCGGCCAGCTAAACCGTCATACCGCCCCGCTGCCAATGCCACCACGCGTTCGCCGCATTTTTTCAATACGGGGGCTGGGTCGACGTTGGCCACCCAGTCACGCAGGATGTCGAGCATGCCCGGCAGATGTTGCTGGGCAGCCGCCGAAGCGAGCGTGCCATGCGCAAACGCCGTCGGCGCATCGCCGGGCTGCAGCGCGAACACGCGAACGCCTTGGTCTTTGACTTCCGCATCGAGATGCGACGCCCAATTCACCTGCGCGGACTTTCCGACGACGTAAGCCGACAGCCCGGGCTGGAACATGGTGGCTGCACGGCTGGCGATGTTGATGATGCGCCCGCTTCCCGCCGCAAGCATGGCGGGCAGAACGGCATTGGCGGCGATGAGTGGTGCGTAGAGATGCACTTTCTGCGCGGCCCACCACTCGTCCGGGTCGGTCGCTGTCATGGGCCCGAAGGGGCCAGCGGTACCGGCGTTGTTCACCAGCAGCGTCACCTCGCCGAAGACGCCAACCGTAGCTGCCATCGCCGCTTCCATCTCGGCCCGCGACGTTACATCGGCGCGCAAAGCCAGCGCGCGGCCACCACGTTCGCGAATACCCGCCGCCACTTGTTCCACTTCCGCGCCACTACGCGCCAGCAGGGCCACGGCAGCGCCGGCCGCCGCAAGCGCCTCGGCAATGGCACGGCCAAACCCGCGCCCGGCCCCGGTGACCAGCGCCACTTGCGTGTTGAGCAACGATTCCATTGGTTTCCCCTTCGTACGAATCATCGGCAAGGTACTCTGCCAGACTGCAGGGTAACGGTGTCCATGGCACAACACCCTGTGCAGAGTGCACTGGAACAAGTCTGGGAGTGAGCGATGCGCGAACTGCAAGGCAAGGTGGCTTTCGTCAGTGCCGGGGTCTCCGGGCTCGGGCTGGGTATTGCCAAAGCGCTGGCGCATGCCGGTGTGCGTTTGGCGTTGAGCTACCGCAACAGTGCCCATCGCGACGCCGCAGCAGAGTGGTTCGCCGCCACAGGGCATCCGGCGCCGCTCATGATCCAGTTGGATGTGCAAGATCGTTCAGCGTTCGCAGCGGCCGCCATCCAGGTGGAGCGCCATTTCGGGAAAGTGCATCTGTTGGTCAACAATGCTGGGGTCAGCGTGTTTGGTCCCACGGACACTGCCACCTACGCTGATTACGACTGGATCATGGGCGTGAACTTCGGTGGCGTGGTGAATGGCTTGGTCAGTTTCTTGCCGCGCATCAAGGCCCATGGCGAAGGGGGGCACGTGGTGAACGTAGCTTCCATGGCAGCCTATCTTTCTGGACCACAGGCCGGCATTTACACCGCGTCAAAGTTCGCCGTGCGCGGGCTTACCGAAAGCCTACGCTACAACCTGGCGCCACACGATATTGGCGTGTCGCTCATGTGCCCAGGCCTGACGCGCACAAACGCTTGGAATTCCGCGCTACGTCGGCCGGAGGCATTCGGGGACAGTGGCTTGGGGCCCGTCGACCCAGCGCAGTTGCAGGCTTTTGGTGGCGCCTTCGAGCTCGGCATGGACCCGGATGAAGTCGGACGCAAAACGGTCGAAGGTATTCGCGAGAACCGTGCGGTCATCTTCTCCCACCCGGAATTCGCCGACGACTTCCGCGAAATTTACGAAGCCAGTGTGGCCGCACTGCCGGTGGAGGCCGTTCCGGAAGGACGGGCCAACATCGAACGGCTACGGCGCGAAGCCAACCGCGCCGCTGCCAATGGTCGAGTCATCGGGCTCGACGACCTGACCTGAAAAACGAGCGTTGAGGCCACGCAGGGCCCCAACACCGCTGCCCGCTTACTTTGCGGCGTCGAGCGCCGCTTGCGGCACCCACCAGCCATGCACTTGCTGCCGCAAACGGAACGGCAATGCCACCTTGGCAATGGGGCCCTTGCCGATGGCATCGGCCTCCAGCACCCAAAGCGCATGCTTGAAGTCGTCTTCACCCACTTGCTGGTCCACCACGGTGAGCAGCCACCCACCATGAGCCGGGTCCTTCGCTGGTACGTGCTGCGGTTCATTGAACGCCCACCCAGCGCCCAACGGCAGAGCGTCGATGCGCCCCGTATGCGGTTCAACGCGCAGGAGCAGGTTGCAGGCTGCATTCACGGGGCCGGCCGGAATGGGCGGGCCGGCCTGCGGGTCGACGGTGATGTACCAGCCACGGGTATAAGGACGGCCATGGTCGGCATCGGCGATGCGCGGCAAGTCGCCCGGGGGCCCAAGGCCACGCACGGCAAGGTTGGGCGCTGGGTCGGCAAGGTTGAAGCTCCAGCGCAGCAAGCCGCCCTGAATGTCCTGCATCGACTTGTGAATGCCGCTGTCTTCACGGATGAAGGGGAAGCCATTGGTGTCGGACCAGCAGAAGTCCATGTGCACCATGTCGCCTTCGTCGAAGCAATTCATGAGGTGATACGCGGACGAACCCGGCGGCCCGGGGAACCAACGCATGGCTTCCACCTTGCCGTAGCGCGGCATGATGCCCACCCAGCAGGGCGTGTCCTGCTCGTGCACCCAGTGCGGTCCGCCCGCCTTCAAGCGGCCCAAGTCCGCTGTGGTCGGGAACACCGGAAACACCACATGGCGCTCAGTGAGGCCCATGTCGTGGACCATGCCGCAGTAAGGCGCGTCGAAGAACTGTTCCGACTGCAGCTGCCCGTCCTTGTCGACGATGAAGTAGCTCATCGTCTTCGAGCAAAGGCCCGTGGCTTCGTAACCGAACGAGAACATCTCGCCGGTTACCGGGTCTACGCGCACATGGGCCGTCATCGTTTCCGACTTC
>CALPVO020000171.1 GCA_943327025.2 Janthinobacterium lividum | reverse complement strand
CCTTGGGCGCGCCACTACGCCATGGAAAGCTATGTGACGCAGGAGTTGCCGGCGCTACTAGCCGCGCACTTCCCTGTAAAGCAGGACGCGGCGGGTGCTGTGCAAAGTGTGTTCGGGCACTCGATGGGCGGGCACGGTGCGCTCACACTGGCGCTACGTCACCCTGGGCTTTACCGCAGCGTCTCGGCGTTCGCGCCCATCGTGGCGCCCATGGACTGCCCCTGGGGCCAGAAGGCTTTCGCCGGCTACTTGGGCGAAGACCGCGCAGCGTGGGCGAAGCACGACGCCACGCGTCTGGTGGCTACGCAGCGCTTCGCTGGCACGGTGTTGGTGGACCAAGGCACCGCGGACAAATTTCTCGAAGGCCAGTTGTTGTCGCAGCGCTTCATCGATGCCTGCGCCGTGGCAGGCCAATCACTGGATTTCCAGTGGCGCGAAGGCTACGACCACGGCTATTTCTTCATCAGCACCTTCATGGCGCGGCATTTGCGCCACCATGCGGCGGCGCTGGGCTGCGGCTGACACGCGGTCAAGGTTCTGCTGCGGTTCAAGGAACCACAGCAGAACTTCAGCGAACGACTACCCGAGCAGCTTCTCGCGGCGCCACAAACGCACCACGAACACCAGCAACACGGCGGCCAGCAATAGTGAACCGCCGGCGGACAGCAGCCCGTCGGTTAACGGAATCGCTTCGTCGCGTAGCAAGCGCGCAATCAGGAAATGCTGGCTCAGGCTCGGCACAGCCATTAATAGCGCAGTTGGCTTCATGCCGGTCATGGCCGCTACCATGATGGGCAGCGTGGGCACCAACAGTGCGCCCGTCATCCAGCTTTGCGCTTCACGGAAACTGCGCGCGAACGAAGCCACTAGGGTCAGCAGGGCAGCGGCCAAGGGGACGAAAGGCAGCAGTGACAAGAACACGCCTGTCAGCACCTTGGGCCCTAGGTTCGCGCTCATGCCGATGGATTCCAAGGGCACGAAACGCAGCGAGATGGCGAACGACGCGAGCGTCAACACCAACGACACGCCCGAAAACACCATCGTGGCGACAAACTTTCCCGCCACCAGTGCTTCACGCGAAACCGGCAACGAAACCAAAGGTTCCAGCGAACCCCGCTCTCTTTCGCCGGCAGTGGCATCGATGGCGACATACATGCCGCCGATGAGTGTTGAGAACAGCAAGAAGTAACTGAGGATAGCCAACAGCGATTGCGCGCGCGAGGCCGGGGTCGACACGTCGATTTCATCCACCACGACGGGCTGAGCAATGCTGGGGGCCACGCCGCGTGCGGCCAATCGCAGTGCGGAAGTTTGGCTCGAATAACTCTCCAGCAAGCGGTCCAGTCGGCGGAAATCGCGCTGCGAATCCTGGTCGGAAGAATCGACATAGACCTTCACGCCAGCGGCCTTCGCGGCACGGAAGCGTTCGCCGTAGTCGGGGCCAATGACCAGCACCAACCGGGGCTTGCCATCGCGCACTGCCGCCGGAATGCTGGCTTCGTCCTTTGGTGCCGAAACAGCTTCCAGACCCTGGGATTCCAACCAATGCACCAAATTCGGTGCGTGCTCTTTGCCCATCACCGCTACTTGTAGCGGCTTGTCTTGTTCGTCCACACCGCGCTTCAACATGGTCTGCATGCTGAAACTGAACATCAACGGCCCAAATAGCGGCGCCAACACCAGTGCCGACAGTAAAGTACGACGGTCACGGAGGCTTTCGAGAACCTCCTTGCGAACCACTACCCACCAAGGCTTCATGGCTGCACCTCCGCGGTTTCGCTGCCTAGCAGTTTCACGAAGGCATCTTCCAAGGTGGTGGTGCCCGCCTGCTCGCGCAATTGCTCCGGCGCCCCGGCGGCCACGACGCGTCCACCAGCGATAATCACCACCTCGTCGCAGAGTGCCGCCACTTCTTGCATCACGTGGCTGCTGAACAAGATGCAGTGCCCCGCGGCGCGCAGTCCGCGCAACACTTCACGCAAGGAACGAATAGCCATGACGTCGAGGCCATTGGTGGGTTCATCGAGAATGAGGTTACGGGGCGAATGCACCAAGGCACGGGCAATGCCCACCTTCACTTTCTGGCCTTGCGAGAACCCTTGTGTCTTGCGGTTGGCCGCCTCGCCCAGTTCGAGCATGGCGACCAGTTCGTCGACACGCTGGTCGAGCGCAGCCCCAGACATGCCGTGCAGTTCGCCGAAGTAGCGGATGTTCTCGCGTGCAGTCAGATGCGGATAAAGCCCGGCGCCATGCGGCAATACTCCCAGTTGCCGCCGGGCCTCGGTGTGCTCCGGGCCAGCTAGCAAGCCGTCGACGCGTGCTTCGCCTCGGTCTGGACTGAGGGCGCCATAGAGTAAGCGCAACGTTGTGCTCTTGCCGGCGCCATTCGGGCCGAGCAGACCCGTGATACGTCCATCCGGTGCCGTGAAGCTGACGTCGCGGACGGCTTCGACGGTACCGAAGCGCTTTGCTAACCCGGTAACCTGAATCATGGGGCAGTCCCGTTGGCGTCGAGGAAGAAGGGACGGGTGAGGTCCACCTTTTGCAGGCATTTCACTTCGAGGCCCTTGGCCGTGCCGGCGGCGATGAAGTCTGCAATGACTCGCGGCGCACACGGCGCGGAAAACTGTCCGTGGCCGTTGCCCTTCACCGCTACGTGCAGGGAATCTTTGAGGCCTGCCTTGGCACGTTCCGCATAGACGGGTGGTGTTACCGGGTCTGCGGTGCCCGAGAGCAACAAGAACGGTACCTTCGACTGCAAGGGTTGGCGGAGGTCGGCGTCCAGCACGCCGCGTGGCCATACGGCACAAGAATTCACCAAAGCATCGAGTGTTCGTGTGCCGAGATAGGTTTTGCCCATCGCCTCGCGGTCCACGTCGGCTGCCGTCAAGAACGGCAAGTCTTCGGTGCACACCACAGCGTTGTGCATGCCAGGTGCCAGTTGGTCACCCAAGTCTTTGCCTACGGCCAGCGCTTGCGCCAGCAAAGGGCCGGGCCGCCCAGCCGTCGCTTCGGACATCAGGAACGGCAGCAGACTCGCCGATATAGGGCTGTACGACAACATTCGTACCGCCAGACCTAGCGTGTTCAGCGTGAACTGCTGGGTTTCCGTTTTGCCACTCACGGGGTTGTTCAGCGTAACGGACTGCGGTGCTACCGCCAGTTGCCCAACCAGACGCGTGAAACGTTCGCTCAGTTGGGGGTAAGCCGCGCGGCACGCGGCCTCGGCAGCACAGCGCGCGAAGGCGTCGTCGAGCACACGCTGCGCAATCAGGGCCAGATCCGGCCCGAGCGTCAGCCCGGGTGGCACCACGCCGTCGATAACCACAGCGCGGGTGTTGGCCGGATGACGACGCGCGTAGTGTTGCGCCACGCGAGAACCATAGGAAATGCCGTAGAGATTCACTTGCCCGTAGCCGAAGGCGGCACGTACGGCGTCCAAGTCGCGCACGGCCACGCTCGTGGTGTAGAAGCGCGGGTCCCCGGGCAACTGGGCCAGACAAGTCTTCACCATCGCCGCGGTTTCGGCTGGCGTGGGCGGTGGGCCTTCTTCGGCCTCGTCATCGGGCAGATCGCAGCGGAGCGCATTGGAACCCCCGGTACCGCGCTGGTCCACCATCACCAGATCGTGTTGGCGGTGCAGCCGTGAGAACGCGCCGAGAATAGGTGCGAAGCTCTCCCTGGAACCTTGGCCGGGACCGCCAGCGATGAGGAACACCGGCGCCAGCTTGGCGCCGCGGTCGAGTGCTGGCAGCACGGCAATGGCCAGCTTCAGGCGCTTGCCTTCAGGGTGGGCGTAGTCCTCTGGCACCTCGAAAGTACCGCAGCGCGCCGCCACCGTAGTAGGCGATTGTTGGGACGACAGCCGGCAGTCCTGAAGCTCAATCGAAGGTTTCCCTGGCCCTGTTGATTTGTCGGCAGCACCGCTCAGCGTGGAGAAAGACCAGAAAAGGAGACCCATACAAGCCAAAGTGCCACATGTCAGGGGCCGATGATGGGCGGGATGCTTGGGGGCGATCCCCGGTCGATTAAGCGAATTCAAGGTCACTCCTTTAACAACCGCATCAGAACGTCGAGTTCTCGCCGGCGTTGCCGTATCCATCGGCCGAGCCAAAGATTAAAGAGGATACCGCCAAGGAGCGGCATGATGCATGCGACATAGAACAACGGTTTTGGAGGAAGTTCCTCCGGTGTATCGACAAGCCACCATGCCCATGTGCCAAAAATGAGCAGGAACAGCGACATGGCCCACCAAGTAAGTATCACATAGCGCTGTGCAAACTTTATCTGACGGCGATGGAACTCAAGGTAAGACTCTGTATCGGCAAACTCCTGCGGCAGTTGGCTAAGCCAGTTCGCTTTGACGAGCGGCAGGTAGCCCAGCGAAACCAGCAGCAGCAGTGCGCAGATGACCTTGAATGAAAGCGCAGCCGCTGAAAGCAGGACCACTGTCACGGTGATACCAATAGCGGCGATGCCCACCAAGTCCAGCAAGACCCAAGCGAGCCACCATCGCCGTTCCTTACGGGCCCGTACGATCAGCCTTTGGATATCGATGCGCTGCTCCTGGCCCCACAGTCGGGCCAGTGCCTCCCACTCCCGGTCATTCATCGCGCGCTCCCAGCAGGCTCTTGAGTCGCTCCTTGCCGCGATGCATTCGCACCGCAACGTTGCTTTCTGTCAGGCCCAGAACATCGCCTATCTCTCGATGGTTGAAGCCCTCGAGTGCCAAGGAGATTACCTGACGCAGTCCCAGCGGCAGTCCCATCACCGCCGTCATCAACTGCCTGGACTCCTCACCTTCCATGGCAACTTCTTCCGGACCGGGATCAGGATGTCGCAGGTCATCGGCCTCCTCGAGCATTTCGACTTGGGGAATCCGGCGCGAAAGATGGGTCATCGCGCGGTAGGTGGCGATGCGGAAGACGAAGGTCTTGGTACTGCATTCGCCACGGAACGCGGGCAGGGCCTTCCAGATGGCAAGTGCGAATTCCTGCAAGAGTTCGTCTCGCAGCGATGGTCGCTTTTCATAGGTGGCCGCCAGTCGTGCGAGTGCCTGACCATGTTCGGCCAGCAGTTGCTCGAGTTGCGTGTGTTTGGAGGGACGGGACATGCGGCTTTTCTGAGGTTTCTGAACGGTCATAGTCCGGTTTTCGACGAAAACCTTACACCGGAGATACAATCGTGCCGTGAAGAAATCTCTCCAAAGTACCGGCAGTCCCGAAGTCCTCATTGTCGGCGGCGGCCACGCAGGCACGGAAGCGGCGCTCGCGGCAGCCCGCATGGGCGTGCGCACCTTGCTGGTGACGCACCGGCTGGATGCGCTCGGGCAGATGAGCTGCAACCCCGCCATCGGGGGCATCGGCAAGGGCCACTTGGTGCGCGAAATAGACGCACTGGGGGGTGCCATGGCGCTCGCGGCGGACCGTGCCGGCATCCAGTTCCGTACCCTGAATGCCAGCAAGGGTCCGGCTGTTCGTGCCACCCGCGCGCAGGCGGACCGCAACCTTTATCGAGCCGCCATTCGCGCCCAACTGGAAGCACAGCCGGGGCTGGAGTTGATCGCTGCCGAAGTCACAGCGCTGCGTTTCGTGGCGGGCCGTTGCGTGGGGGTGGAACTCGCGGACGGCAGCGCTATCGAGGCGCAGAAGGTAGTGCTGACCACCGGCACTTTCCTCGCCGGCCGCTTGCATGTCGGTCTGGAACAATCCGTGGGCGGGCGTGTTGGCGACCCTGCCGCCGTGCGCTTGGCGGATTGCCT
>CALPVO020000170.1 GCA_943327025.2 Janthinobacterium lividum | reverse complement strand
TTCGGCACGGCGCCCATGGTGGCGTTGGGCTGCAAGTATCTGCGCATTTGTCATCTGAACAACTGCGCCACCGGCGTGGCCACACAAAACGACACGCTGCGCGCGAAGTACTTCGTTGGCTTGCCCGAGATGGTGATGAACTACTTCACCTTCGTGGCCGAAGAGTGCCGTCGCCTGATGGCGCAGTTGGGTGTACGCACCATGGCCGAGCTCATTGGTCGTACGGAGTACCTCACCATTTCTCCGGGTGAGACGGTGAAGCAGCGCAAGTTGGACCTCACTCCCATTCTGTCGAATGCCGGCCTTGGCGACGAGACCGCGCAGTTCTGTCTCGATGAGCGCAACGCGCCCTTCGACAAGGGCTTGTTGGCCGAGCGTATGGTGGCGGAAACACTGCCGGCTATCGAGACGCGCAGCGGTGGCGAATTCCACTTCGCTGTGGAGAACCGCAACCGTTCCATCGGTGCGCGCCTCTCCGGCGAAATTGCGCGACGCTACGGTAACCAAGGCATGGCGGATACGCCCATCACGGTGAACCTGACGGGCAATATTGGCCAGAGCTTCGGCGTGTGGAATGCCGGTGGCCTGAACCTTAGCCTTGAGGGCGATGCCAACGACTACGTCGGCAAGGGCATGGCCGGTGGCAAGCTGGTGCTGCGTCCGCCGCGCGCTGCC
Source organism: Janthinobacterium lividum (assembly GCA_943327025.2). GTDB lineage: Bacteria > Pseudomonadota > Gammaproteobacteria > Steroidobacterales > Steroidobacteraceae > CAIOHZ01. Next base: position 5,121 of record CALPVO020000170.1, on the reverse strand, counting down.
TCGTTCGTGGCGCGTGAAACTCCCATCATGGGCAACACCTGCCTCTATGGCGCCACGGGTGGTGAAATCTATGCAGCCGGGCGCGCTGGTGAGCGCTTTGCGGTGCGTAACTCGGGTGCTGTCGCTGTCGTCGAAGGCGCTGGCGACCACTGCTGCGAATACATGACCGGTGGCGTGGTGGTGGTGCTGGGCCGCACGGGCGTGAACTTTGGTGCGGGCTTCACGGGCGGCTTCGCCTACGTGCTCGATGAAGGCCGTGACTTCGTCGACCGCTACAACCACGAGTTGGTCGACATTCACCGCATCACGTCCGAGGGTATGGAGTTGTACCAGCACCATCTGCGTTCGTTGTTAGAAACGCATGTGCGCGAAACGGGCAGCGAATGGGGCGCGACCATCCTCAACGACCTGCGTTCGTTCATTGGCCGCTTCTGGCTGGTGAAGCCGAAGGCCGCCGCCATCGACACCCTTATCGAGAACCTGCGCCGCGCGGCCTAAGCCACGCGACGCCACCAGGACCTACGCCATGGCAGACAAGAACCTGCAGTTCCTCGACATCCCCCGTCACGACCCGGCCAAGGTGCCGGTCGAGATACGTATTCGGGAATTCAAGGAAATCTACACCCCGTTCGAGCCGAAGGCAGCGGCGCAGCAGGCGGGCCGTTGCCTGTCTTGTGGCAATCCGTTCTGCGAATGGAAGTGCCCCGTGCACAACTACATTCCGAACTGGTTGAAGCTGCTGAACGACGGCAAGCTGTTCGAGGCCGCGGAGCTTTCGCACCAGACGAACAGTCTGCCGGAGATGTGTGGCCGCATTTGCCCGCAGGACCGCTTGTGCGAAGGCGCTTGCACGCTGAATGACGGCCTCGGCGCCGTCACCATCGGGTCTATTGAAAAGTACATTACCGACGAAGCCTTGAAGCAGGGCTGGAAGCCGGACCTCTCGCATGTGCAGCCCACGGGCAAGCGCGTGGCGGTCATCGGTGCGGGCCCGGCGGGCCTTGGCTGCGCGGACATCCTCGTGCGCAACGGCGTGACGCCGGTGGTGTTCGACCGCTACCCGCAGATTGGTGGCTTGCTCACTTTCGGCATTCCGGCGTTCAAGCTGGAAAAGGAAATCGTCGAGAAGCGCCGCGAACTGATGGAAGGCATGGGTGTGCAGTTCCGTCTGGGCGTCGAGATTGGCAAGGACCTCACCTTCAGCCAGTTGCTCGGTGAGTTCGATGCTGTGTTCCTCGGCACCGGCACCTACAAGTACGTGAAGGGTGGCTTCCCCGGTGAAGACTTGCCCGGCGTACATGACGCACTGCCTTACCTCGTCGGCAACAACTACCAGCAGTTGGGTCTGGAGCGCTCTGAAGCGCACGTGAGCCTGGCTGGCAAGCGCGTGGTGGTGCTTGGCGGTGGCGACACCGGCATGGACTGCAACCGCTCCGCCATTCGCCAAGGTGCCGCGAGTGTCACCTGCACCTATCGCCGCGACGAGGCGAACATGCCGGGCAGCCGGCGCGACTACAAGAACAGCAAGGAAGAGGGCGTCACGTTCCTCTTCAACCGCCAACCCATCGAGATTGTCGGCAACGGCAAGGTGGAAGGCGTGAAAGTGGTACAGACGCGCCTCGGCGCACCGGGCCCGCGCGGCCGCCGGGTGGCGGAAGAAGTGCCGGGGACAGAAGAAATCATTCCGGCGGATGCCGTCATCGTCGCTTTCGGTTTCCAGCCCAGCCCACCGGCATGGATGGTGGAAGCGGGCGTCGAGACGCACCCGAACGGGCGCGTGCGTGTGTCTTCAGCGGCGGACCGTTCCTTTCAGACCACGAACCCGAAGGTGTTCGCTGGTGGTGACATGGTCCGCGGTTCGGATCTCGTGGTGACGGCCGTGTTCGAAGGCCGTGAAGCGGCCAAGGGCATCCTGAACCACCTCGGGGTCGGCGTCGCCTGACCCCCTAGAGGCCGCGTAGAGGACGCGTAGCGCGCGCGTTTATGGGGGAGTGCTAGCTGTCTCGCGACAGGCGGGAGCCGGCTCCTACCCTGAGTTCTTCAGGGATCGCGGCGGCGATTGGCAAACACGCTGAGCACCAGCAGTCCGACGCCCACTAACGCGAGGACGCCGCTTTGCGGGTTTTGGTCCAGCAGTTGCCTGCCGAACACCGAGCCTACCGCGGTTTCCGCGTCTGCTGCCCCGGCGGTTGTTGTGGCCGCCAGCCCCATCATCCAGTGACCCATCCGCTTCATCGCCCCAACCCCTGTGTTTAGTCTGTTTGTTTGGGTGTTTTCCCTACCTTTTGCACAAGGCATGCCGCCAAGGAAAAATCCAAACAAAACAGGGTGTTATATCGATTGGTGGTCAAAAGCGGGCTGTACTGGACTCCGGATGGAAAAAAAACCGACAGTGATCAGAACGCATTAATGCCGGTGAGGGCTCGTCCGACCGTCAACTGGTGGACCGATTCGGTGCCTTCGTAGGTGATGACACTTTCCAAGTTCAGGGCGTGCCGGATGGGCACATATTCTGCGCTGATGCCGGAGCCGCCCAACAGGTCGCGGGCGTCGCGGGCAATATCGATGGCCATGCGCACGTTGTTCCACTTGGCCAGCGATACCTGGGTCGGGTTCATGTCGCCGGCATCTTTCAGGCGGCCCAATTGCAGCGACAGCAACTGCGCCGTGGTGATCTTTCGCGCCATCTCCGCCAACCGCACCTGCACCAGTTGGTTCGCAGCGAGTGGGCGGTTGAACAGCACGCGGTCGGCGGTGTAGCGAATGGCCTCCTGCAGGCAGGCCTGGGCGGCACCGATGACCCCCCAAGTGATACCGAAGCGGGCCTGAGTCAGGCAGCCGAGCGGCGCCTTGAGGCCCACCGTGGTGCCCGGGAGGAGGTTGGCGGCAGGCACCACCACGTCATCGAAGAAAACCGCACCGGTCAGCGAGGCGCGCAGCGAGAACTTGTGCTGAATCTCCTGCACGGTGAAGCCGGGCGTGCCCTTCTCCACAATGAACCCACGCATGCCCTCTTCCGTCATTGCCCAGACCACGGCGAGGTCCGCGATGGGCGAGTTCGTAATCCACATCTTGCTGCCGTTGATGACCCAGTCCGTACCGCGGCGGCGTGCCGTGGTCTTCATGTTGGCCGGGTCCGAGCCGCCGTGCGGCTCCGTGAGGCAAAAGCAGCCGATGAGTTCGCCTGCCGCCATGCCGGGCAGGTACTTCTGGCGCTGCTCTTCGTTGCCGTAGGCGTAGATGGGGTACATGCACAGGCTGCTCTGCACCGACACGAAACTGCGCAGGCCCGAATCGCCACGCTCCAGTTCCTGGCAGATGACGCCGTAAGACACGGAGTTCAGGCCCGCGCAGCCGTAGCCTTCCAGCGAGGAACCGAACAGGCCCAGTGCGGCCAGCTCGGGGATGATCTCGCGCGGGAAGGTGTGGTTGTCGAAGTGCCCGCGGATGGTGGGCAGCACGCGTTCATCGACCAAGCGCGCCACGCTCTCGCGCACCATGCGTTCATCGGCGGTGAGCAGGCTCTGGACGGCGAACAGGTCCAATGGGTCGATGGCCTTGGCCATGGTGGGCTCCGGGATGCGCTGGGGAGCCTAGGTTACCACCGCCCACCAGAGGGGCCTATTCAATGGCGGCCCGCTGAAAGGCGGTTCGCGCGCTAGAGCGCGGGCCTGTAGCCGGGTGGTTAGTAGCGCCAGCCGACGCGGCGGAAACCTTGGGCCACCAGCCACACGGGACCGATGAGCAGGTACTGCAGGTCTTGGAAGAACGAAGGCTTCTTGCCTTCCACAGCGTGGCCAATGAACTGGCCTATCCAAGCCACGACGAACAGCCCCAGCGAGGACTGCCACACGGCGGGGCCGCCTGCGGCTTCCCAAGCCTTGAGCGCGTCAACGCCGAGGAACAGCACGACATACACCGGCACGATGGCCAGCGCCAAGCGCCAGGAAAGGCGCAGGTAGTAGAGGACCGTGGCGATAGCCAACAGATTCGCGAGATCCAGTGCGGGCAGCAGCGGCAACTGCCACGGCACCAGCGAGAGGAACGACAGCAGGCACATGACGATGACCGGCACACAAACGAGGTGCAGTGCCTCGTTCACGGTGTTCTGGTGACTCTCGCCATAAGCGTCCAGCCAACGGTCCACCGCGCGCGTATTCACAAAGTGCCTTCCCCAAGCAGGTTACGGAGTTTCTTGAGTGCGTTGGCTTCAATTTGCCGGACGCGCTCAGCGGAAACGTTATATTGCGCCGCCAGTTCGTGCAAGGTGGCCTTGTCTTCGGCGAGGAAGCGGCGCACCAGGATGTCGCGGCTGCGGGCATCGAGCGAGGCCACTGCGGCCTTCAAACGGCTGGAGGTGTCTTCTTCGGTCTCTTCGCGTTCCACGGACTGCGCCGGGTCGGCGTCGTAGGCGGGCAGGTAGGAAGCCGGCGAGAAAGCGCCGTCTTCGTCATCCGCATCGGGCAGGGGGTCGAAGGCGACATCGCGCGCCGAGAGGCGCTTTTCCATTTCCGTGACTTCGGCCGGGTCCACGTTCAAATCGCGGGCGACCGCTGCGGTTTCTTCGGCAGTGAGCCAAGCGAGGTTCTTCTTGCGCTTGCGCAGGTTGAAGAACAGCTTGCGCTGCGCCTTCGTGGTGGCCACCTTCACCAAGCGCCAGTTGCGCAGGACGTATTCGTGGATTTCCGCGCGAATCCAGTGAACGGCAAACGACACCAAGCGCTCACCCACATCCGGGTTGAAGCGCTTCACGGCCTTCATGAGGCCGACGTTGCCTTCCTGGACGAGGTCTGCCAGTGGCAGGCCGTAGCCGTGGTAGCCGCGGGCGATATGCACCACGAAACGCAGGTGCGAGAAGACGAGCTGCCGTGCCGCTTCCAGGTCGCCGTGGTCGCGCAACTGGCGGGCGAGCTCAAGCTCGGCCTCGCGCGTGAGCACAGGCACCTTGGCGACAGCATCGATGTACGCGTCGAGCGAGCCGACCGGGCCGCGCAGTGCCACGGCCGGCAGTAGGCCGGTGGTGGCAGCGGAGCTAGGCAGGGCAACAGCGGTGGTCATGGGACTCCCTCCTTGGGATGAACCAAATCTTAGCACTCACGAAGTTGGAGTGCTAATGGGTCC
>CALPVO020000169.1 GCA_943327025.2 Janthinobacterium lividum | reverse complement strand
TTCGTGGGTGGCGGCGCGGATGGCATCCAGTTGCGCCAGCAGCGAAGCGTCGCCGGCGGCATGCGCCAAACGTTGGCGCAGGCCGGCCACGCGAATTTCGTAGAACTCGTCGAGGTTGCCGCAGGAGATAGACAGGAAGCGCACGCGCTCGAGCAGTGGTACGGCCGGGTCGCGGGCCAGTTCCAGCACGCGCTGGTCGAAGGCCAAAAAGGCCATCTCGCGGTTCAGGTAGAGATGTGGCGCATCGAGAGCCGGTGTTGGCGTGAATACCGGTGCCGATACCAGTGCCGATACCGCTACCGATGCCGGTTCCGATACCGGCGTCTGTGCGGGCGTCGGGGGCGGTACCACTGCGTGGGCTGGTTTTGGTGCTGCCGGTAAGGGTTCTGTCCCCGGTGCGGCTGCCGGTGCCTTGCGCTTTGTCATGTTTGCAACCTTAAGCCGCCTGCTGTGACAGTTCCGTTACACAGGCCGCACGGTAAGCAAATTCAGCGGCAGCGGCGTTCACTACGCCGGTATGACGCAGCCTAGCACGCGCTCCCCGCGGGCACCGGTAACCGCCGGCAGGTTGCCGGGCAGGCCGTTCAGCGTGCGCCAAGCCAGCCAGGCAAAGGCGGCCGCTTCCACTTGCATGGGGTCCAAGCCGTGGTCGGCGGTGCTTTCCACGGGGGGTGTCGCAGCAGGGCCATGGCCTGGGTTGCCGGTATGCGCGGTATCTGCCGACATGCTGGCCGCGATTCTGGCGGCCAAGCGCCCCAGCAAGTGCCCATTGAAACTGCCCCCGCCACACACCAGCACGCGTTGCGGGGCGGCGGGCAGGAAGCGCAGCGCGTCGGCCACGGTGGCAGCGGTGTATTCGGCGAGCGTGGCTTGCACATCGGCGGGGTTTGCGTTGGCCAGCAAGTCGCCGGCCACGCGCCGCAGCCAGCGCAGGTTGAACAGTTCACGGCCGGTGCTACGCGGCGGGGGCTGCGCCAGCCACGGCTCCGCCAGCAGCTTTTCCAGCAGCGCCGGCAGCACTTCGCCGCTGGCTGCCCATTGGCCGTTGGCGTCGTAGGGCTCGCCGCGCACTTCCTGGCACCAAGCGTCCAGCAAGCCGTTCGCGGGGCCGGTGTCGAAGCCCAGCACGTCGCCTTCCGTGGGCAGCCAAGTGATATTCGCGATGCCACCGAGGTTCAGCAGGAGCCGGTGTTCGTCTTCGCTCCGGAACACGTCGGCATGAAAAGCCGGCACCAGCGGCGCGCCTTGGCCACCGGCGGCGACATCACGGCGGCGGAAATCGGCCACCACGGTAACGCCCGTCAGCTCCGCCAAGCGGTGCGCATCGCCCAACTGCCAAGTGAAAGGGTGCGGGCCCTGCGGCGCATGCCACAGCGTTTGGCCGTGGCAGCCCACGGCGGCGATGTCCTCGGCGCGAACCCCGCAGGCTTGCCACACACCATGGCAGGCGGCGGCGTAGATGTCGGCCAGCTGCACATCGAGCTGCCCCAGCGTTTCCAGCCGCGCTTCGCCGCGGGCCAGCACTTCCAGCAGCGCCGCGCGCAGCGCAGGCGGGTAGGGGGTGTGCAGCGAACCGACGAGCTCGAGGCCGCCCTCATCGAAATCCAGCACCACGGCATCGACGCCGTCGAGGCTGGTGCCGGACATAAGCCCAGTAAAGAGGGCGCCCACGCAGCCTTATTCGGCAACGGCGGCGGTGCCGGCTTTCGCCGTGGCCAGTTCGGCCAGCAGCGGCGCCGTGCGCTGGAGGAAATCCTGACGCTGGCGCGCCGGAATGGGCGGGCTGTCCACCGTCTTCAGCTTGGCCGGGTTCTGGTGAACGCCGCGGACGCGGTATTCGTAGTGCAGGTGCGGGCCGGTGGCGGTGCCAGTCATGCCGACAGCGCCAATGACATCGCCCTGCTTCACCACCTTGCCCACGAACAGGCCCTTGGCGAAGCGCGACAAATGGCCGTAAACCGTTTCCACGCCATTGCCATGGCGCAAAACGATGACGTTGCCGTAGCCGCCCTTCACGCCGCGGAAGCTGACGCGCCCGGCGCCCGAGGCGCGGACCGAGGTGCCGGTGGGCGCGGCGTAGTCGATGCCCTTGTGGGCGCGCATGCGGTTCAGCACTGGGTGCCAGCGCATGCCGAAGCCGCTGCTGACGCGCGAGAACGGCAGGGGCGAACGCAGGAAAGCCTTGCGCAGGCTCTTGCCTTCCGGCGTGTAGTACTCGGTGGTGCCATTGGCAGCGGTATAGCGCACGGCGCGGTAAGTGGTGCCGGCGTTGGTGAATTCCGCCGCGACGATGTCGCCATAGCGCAGGAACTTGCCGTCGCGGTAAAGCCGTTCGGCAATAAGCGTGAACTCGTCGCCGCGCTGCAGTTCTTGTGAGAAGTCGACGTCGTAACGGAACAGTTCGGCCAACTGCACGGCTACGGCATCGGAGGCGCCGGCCGCATCTACTGCTTCGAACAGCGAAGACTGAATGCGCCCACGCACCGCGCCTTGACGCACTTCCAGCGGGGTTTCCAGCACTTTCGCCTGGAAGTCTGCTTCCGGGTTGGTGCGGCCCACGGACAGCAACTGCGTTTCACTGACGCGACGGCTGAGCGAGAGCAGTTCGCCGTTCACATGCCGCAGCGTAATGACGTCGCCGGGACGGAGACGGTCGAGGCTGGCGCGAATGCCGGGCAGGTCACGCAGCTGCGCCAGGTCCGTCACCGAAAGCTTCACGCGTCGGAAGATGCTTTCCAGCGTGTCGTTGCGGCCGACAATGACTTGCACCGCCGAGCCGAGCGGCTTCAGCGCTGCGCCGGCGGCGCCGGCCAACTGCGCGCTGGCGCTGTCGGCATCGCCTGCCATGACGGCTTCATCGTTCAGGAAGGGCCCGAGGTGTCCGGTGGTGTCGTAGTAGCCCCAGGCGGCCACGATGGCGCAGGCCAGCGCGGCGCCCAACAGACCGAGACGGCGTGTGGGGTTGCGCTGCGGTAGCAGGCGCATACGCAGCCTGCGGCGGGGCGGGCTGATGACAGCGCCCCAACTGGCACCGAAGTGAGAGGCTACGGCGTCGTCGAGATGGTTCTCTTCGGCGTCTTCGCCGTCGACGTACGCGGGCAAAGGCTGCCCGTCGTCCGCACTTTCCAGCGCGAGCGCGTCGGCAATGGCGTTGGGCAGTGGTTCACGCAGCCCGAGCATCCCCTGAAGCCTTATATAGTTACAGCAACAGCGCAAAGTATCGGTGCGCTGCCCCCCGGTCAACCTGAAATTGCCGAAACTGCGGAATGGGTCCGGCCTGCGAAGACCCGACAAAGACCCGTTGAATCAGCGGGTTGCAGGGCGCGGGGCGGTGGCGGTGGTTTGCATGGCGGCAGGCGGCACCCTAGAGTGGAGGGCTGCGAAACCTGTTGAGGACTAACGCCGATGTTGCCCGTTGCCGAACAGATGATTGAACTGCGCCGTGGGGCGCAGGAAATTCTCCCCGAAGCCGAACTGCTGAAGAAGCTGGGGCGCGGCGTGCCCCTGCGCATCAAAGCCGGCTTCGACCCCACCGCGCCCGACCTGCACCTCGGCCACACCGTGCTCATCAACAAGCTGCGGCAGTTTCAGCAGTTGGGGCACGAAGTCACGTTCCTGATTGGCGACTTCACTGGCCTGATTGGCGACCCGACCGGCAAAAGCGCCACCCGCCCGCGGCTAACGCCCGAGGAAGTGGCTGCCAACGCACAGACCTACCAGACGCAGATCTTCAAGATTCTGGACCCGGCCAAGACCACCATCGCCTTCAACAGCACTTGGATGAATGCGCTGGGAACGGCGGGGCTCATTGCGCTGGCGGCCCAATACACCGTGGCCCGCATGCTCGAGCGCGACGATTTCGCCAAACGCTACAAGGGCGGGCAGCCCATTGCCATCCACGAATTCCTGTACCCATTGGTGCAGGGCTACGACAGCGTGGCGCTGCGCAGCGACGTGGAACTGGGCGGCACGGACCAGAAGTTCAACCTGCTGGTGGGCCGCACGCTGCAGGAAGCGCACGGCCAGGAACCGCAGGTGGTGCTGACGATGCCGCTGCTGGAAGGCCTGGACGGCGTGAACAAGATGTCCAAGAGCCTCGGCAACTACATTGGTATTGCCGAGCCACCCGAGGACATGTTCGGCAAGCTCATGAGCATTAGCGACACGCTGATGTGGCGCTATTTCGACCTGCTGAGCTTCCGCAGTACCGCGGAAATTGCTGCATTGCGGGAAGCTGTGGCCAGTGGGCGCAACCCCCGTGACGTGAAATTCGAACTGGGCGTCGAAATCGTCAGCCGTTTCCATGGCGCAGGAGCGGGTGAAGCGGCCCGCGACGCGTTCATAGCGCGCTTCTCCAAGGGGGCTCTGCCGGAGGAGATTCCGGAGGTGCAGTTGCCCGTGGCTGCGGCCGGTGCGAAGTTGGCCTGGGTGATGAAGGAGGCGGGTCTCGCCCCGTCCACTACCGAGGCGATGCGCCTGCTCAAGCAGGGCGCCGTGCGGGTGGGGGGCGAACGCGTGAATACGCCGGAAACCCTATTTTTCCCGGGCGAAACGTATTTGCTGCAGGTGGGAAAGCGCGGCATTGCAAAAATAAATTGCAGAGTTGTTTGACAGGCGTCTTTCTCTCGCTATACTGCGCGTCCTCCTGAAGGCCTAGCAGCTTTAGGGGGAACACCGGCGGGGCTGCAGAGCATCCACCGGGCACCAAGAAAGTCGAAAATATTTCGCTTCAAGGTGTTGACGGCAACAAAGCCTCATGTATACTTCTCTGCTCTGTCGGGCCGGTCGCGAAAGCACTGAAACGACACGCTCTTTAACAAGTTGGCAGGTAATTTGTGTGGGGACTCGCATACAGGCGCCAATGGCGCCATTGATATGTCGAGAACCAAGTAACCGAAACGAAAGGTAGAAACGAAAGTTTTTGTCAGAGTTCACGGGGCTTGTGATTTAGCTCTTATTTAACTGAAGAGTTTGATCCTGGCTCAGATTGAACGCTGGCGGCGTGCCTAACACATGCAAGTCGAGCGGCAGCACTGGAGCAATCCTGGTGGCGAGCGGCGGACGGGTGAGTAATGCTTTGGAATCTGCCCATCAATGGGGGACAACCCGGGGAAACTCGGGCTAATACCGCATACGTCCTACGGGAGAAAGCGGGGGATCGCAAGACCTCGCGTTGATGGATGAGCCAAAGTCGGATTAGCTAGTTGGTGGGGTAATGGCCCACCAAGGCGACGATCCGTAGCTGGTCTGAGAGGACGACCAGCCACACCGGAACTGAGACACGGTCCGGACTCCTACGGGAGGCAGCAGTGGGGAATATTGGACAATGGGGGAAACCCTGATCCAGCGACGCCGCGTGGGTGAAGAAGGCCTGCGGGTTGTAAAGCCCTTTCGTTGGGGAAGAAAAGTTGCTACCTAACACGTAGCGACCTTGACGTTACCCAAAGAAGAAGCACCGGCTAACTCTGTGCCAGCAGCCGCGGTAATACAGAGGGTGCGAGCGTTAATCGGAATTACTGGGCGTAAAGCGCATGCAGATGGTTTGACAAGTCGGATGTGAAAGCCCCGGGCTTAACCTGGGAACGGCACTCGAAACTGTCAGACTAGAATGTGGAAGAGGGAAGTGGAATTCCGGGTGTAGCAGTGAAATGCGTAGATATCCGGAGGAACATCAGTGGCGAAGGCGACTTCCTGGTCCAACATTGACATTCAGATGCGAAAGCGTGGGGAGCAAACAGGATTAGATACCCTGGTAGTCCATGCCGTAAACGGTGGGCACTAGGTGTGGGTTCCAACTA
>CALPVO020000168.1 GCA_943327025.2 Janthinobacterium lividum | reverse complement strand
TCACGCAGATTACGTTGGCTGCAGACGGCACTGCCTCCTGCACCGTCGTAGAGAGCAGTGGCACGCCGCGTCTAGACGAGGCAGTCACCAAGTGGTGTGCCACGAAGAAATTCGATCCGGCAACCCGTGCGGGTTCTCCGGAAGCCTTTACCTTCAAGCTGAAGTACACCTTCCGGCTGGAGGACGAGTAAGCGCTCGCTCTAGCGAGGGCTCATTTCAGACAATATTCAGGCTGAATTTGCACGGTGGCGCAACTACCGTGCAAGCAGGCCATCCGGGGCGGACTGTTCCGCCATTGTTCATAAAAGACCTTAGGTGAGGAAATCATGGCTGGTGAAGCTGCAACTGACTATGGCATTACTGGGCTCTGGGCACAGAGCGATGCCGTTGGCCGCGGAGTGTTCGTCATTCTGGCGGTCATGTCCCTGTACTCTTGGTACGTCATGCTCACCAAGTGGTTCGATCAGCGTGAGCTGAAGAAGAACGCGGTGCAGGCGGACAAGGATTTCTGGGCGGCTTCCAGCCTCCAGGACGGCATGTCGCGCCTGAAGGGCGAGGATAACGGCTTCCGTGCTCTCGTGAAGGATGGTCTCCAGTCGATGGAGCACCACGAGCGCAACAAGGGTCGCCTCACGGAAACGATCGACCTCGACGATTGGGTCTCGAGCCACATCCAGCGTCGCGTGGACGAACTGCACAGCGAACTGACGCAGGGTATGGCGGTGCTGGCTTCGGTCGGTTCCACTGCACCGTTCGTCGGTCTGTTCGGTACGGTATGGGGCATTTATCACGCCCTCATCACCATCGCGAAGTCCGGTTCGGCCTCCATCGAGAAGGTGGCCGGTCCCGTCGGTGAAGCGCTCATCATGACCGCTATCGGTCTGGCCGTCGCTACCCCCGCGGTGCTCGGTTACAACTACCTGATGCGCCGTAACAAGGACATCCAGGAGCGTGTGAACTACTTCGCTCACGACCTGCACCAGGCGCTGCTCTCGGGCGCGCGTGTGGCCACGGCGAAGCCGGCTGCTCCGGCAGCTGCCCCCAAGAAGGCCTGAGGCCTTCCGAAAGGGTTCGATACCGGGTCTTCCGGGCGGCGGGGTCTACCCCCGCCCGGTTTCCGGTAAGCCGGCGCACATCGCACCGGCAGTGCAGGCAGAGTTTCGGTGGCTAGCCTTAATGGCTACTGCCGGCAGGCAAGTCGGGCTCCTCCGTACAGCGGTTGGGCCCAGCAGAAGGGACACAGGATATGGGTGCTAAAGTCGGCGACGACGGCGATTACAACGCCGAAATCAACATCATCCCGCTCGTGGACATCATGTTGGTTTTGCTCATCATCTTCATCATCACCGTTCCGGTGGTGCAGAATGCGGTGCGCATCACCATGCCCACGAACATCAACAAGCCGACGGAGAGCAAGCCAGAGGACATTACCCTGGCGATTGACTCCTACAACCAGTGGTATTGGAACGACCAACCGGTCGACCTGCAGACGATGGCCAATCTGGCCAGCGCACAGGCTCGTGCCGTCAAGCTGGAAGACCAGCCCACGGTCAAGTTCCGTGTCGACAAGAAGACCAAGTTCGCTTATGTGTCGGACGCTATCCGCGTTCTGCAGCAGACGGGTCTTCTGAAAGTCGACTTCCTCGCCGAACGGCCGCACGGCTGATTCGCGCCAATATATTCAGGAGTTCAGGACATGGGCGGAAAAGTCGGCGGTAGCGAGAGCGACTACAACAACGAGATGAACGTGATTCCCCTCGTGGACATCATGCTCGTCTTGCTCATTCTCTTCATCATCACCATCCCCCCGATGACGCAGTCGGTGCTAATGGACCTTCCGACCAGGTCCAATGCGCCCGCGACGGAAGTCGAGAAGGTGACGCTCAGGATTGAGTTCGACGGCAGTGTCACTTGGAATGGCAACCCGGCTGATAAGGCCACTTTGAGGGCTTTCATCGCCGGTGCCTCCGTGCAGGATCCGCAGCCGCAGGTGCAGATCATCGCGGACCCCAATGCAGAGTATAAATACGTCAACGATGTCATGTTCCTGCTGCAACGCGGCGAAATCCAGAAGATGGGCTTCGTGACGGTTGCCAGGTAACACTGGGTCGTCTAGCGGGCCTCTTGGCTCGCAACAAAAAAGCCGCCGACAGGCGGCTTTTTTGTGGTCGGTACTTTCGTGATCGCGATGGACTGGCGGCGAGGTAGCGGCAAGTCATGGACCGTGTTCTCGTGCAGAACCCTGAGGGAACCATCCGGCAGCGGAGGCATCTGAACGTGAAGGGGTGTTACACCCGCGTGCTGTTCATGCCTCAGGCTTGCGGCGCCGAACGATGATGCGGCGACGGAATTTTGACACGCAGGAACGGCAAATCCACAGGTTTTCTGCTATAAAGCAGGGCTCAATGCGTCGCTGTCGCCCACTAAGGTCACCGGCAGTAACGCCTTTTCAACGAGGCAACCATGTCCCAGCACAGTAAGCGTCCCGCTCGTACCCGCCAACTGGCGGCCCGTTTCGCCATTGCCGCGTTACTCGCGGTTGGTACGGCCATGTCGCCGGGCTTGGTTCATGCCGCCAAGAAGGAGGCTGCGCCTGCCGGGCCGCCGCCGCCGAAGTTTTCGAAGCCGGTCCAGAAGCTGCTGAAGGCTTCCCAAGAAGCTTTTGATAAGCAGGACTTCGTAACCTCGCTGGCGGTGGCGCGCGAGGCTCTGGCCGCTGCTTCCACGGACGATGACAAGCGTTTCGCCATGCGTTTCGTCTACCGCTGTGCCGTTTCCCAGAAAGATTGGCCGGCAGCCATCGCCGGCCTGAAGGAATACCTGGCTTCGGGGCTGGCCGAGGATGATGAGGGATTGCGCTACACCCGCGTCCTGACGCAGTTGCACCTGCAGATCAAAGACTTCCCGGGTGCACTCGAGTGGTACCAGAAGTACTTGCCCATGGCGGGGGCCGCGGCCACCATTGACGACTACGACACTGCTGCTTCAGTGGCGTTGAACCAGAAGCAGCCCTTGTTGGCCGCTGAGTTGCTCCAAGCTTTCCGCGTGCAGCGCGGCGACGCTGCCCTCACGGAACGGCTGTTGCTGTTGATGAATACCGCCTACTACCGCGCAGAGAAGTCGGCGGACCGCCGTTGGGTGATGGTGCAACTGGTTACCCGCTTCCCGAAAGCGGACTACATGCACGACTACCTTAACCTGCTGCTCGATGGCAGCACCGACGAGCGCACCTACACGAACGCAGTCCGGTTCGCGTACTCGCAGAATCTTCTCAAGAAGGGCAGCCAGTACACAGACCTCGCCGAGAAGTTGCTGAACCAAGGCTCCCCCACGGAGGCGTTGGAGGTGCTTGAGGCGGGCGTTGCCGCCGGGGCTCTCAAGCCTTCAGACACGCTCAAGAGCTTGACGGATCTGGCGAAGCCGGCCGCTGCGGAAGACCGCAAGGCAACGCCGGCACTCGACAAGGAAGCCCGCGCCAAACAGAACGGCGAGATGGATGTAAAGCTAGGCTTGGCCTACCTCGGGCAAAAGCAGTACGAAAAGGCGGTCGAGGCCATCAGCCGCGGTTTGCAGCCGGGACGCATTGCCAAGGTGAAGCGCGTCGATGAGTCCCAGCTGCTGCTGGGTTATTCTTACTACAAGCTGGGGCGCCTCGATGAGGCCCGTGCGGCTTTCACCGAAGCGGCTAAGGACCCCCGCGCTGCTGAACTGGTCAAGTTATGGCTGGCGGTATGCGTGCCGCCAGCCGCTCCGGCATTGCCGGCTGAGGCGGCGCCAGTCGCGCCGGCCGTCGTTCCAGCGCCGGCCCCTGCAAAGTCTTGATTATCCGTTTCGATATTCCAATCGCTATCCTTAGAGGACTGACAGGATGAAGACCAAACTTTCGATGCGTACAGCGGTGGTTGCCACCGTTCTCGCGCTGGGTCTTGTAGCGCAGCCGACGATGGCTGCCGAGATGACCCGCGAAGTCCAAGCCAAGCTGCTGGAAGCGCAGAAGGCGGGTGGTGACAAGGCCGTTTCGCTCGCCAAGGATGCTCTGGCGGCAGGCAAGTCCTCTTACGACAGGGAGATGGCTCTAAAGGTGCTCCTGAGCGTGGCCTTCAAGGCCAAGGACTACCGCGCTGCCGTACAGGCTGCCGAAGGCCTCCTGGAAGGTGGTTTTGCCAAGGGTAATGAGCGTCTCACGTACACCAAGTACGTGGCGGACCTCTCCATCCAGACGCGTGACTACGCCAAGGCGGCGAGCTACTACCAGAAGTATCTCGATGCCCGTGGCGCCGGTGCCTCGGAGAAGGACTACTTCGACGCGGCTCAAGTAGCGAACCTGACCGGCAGCTATTCGCAGGTCATGGCCTACGGTGACAAGGTGGCGGCTACCGGCCGTGCTCGGTCTGAAAAGATGTTGCTCCTGCAGTACAACGCGGCGGGGAAGTTGGGCCAGGCTGCCAAGCAGCGCGCCTTGATGGAAGAGCTGGCGAAGCGTTTTGGCAAGGGCGAGTACCTGGCCAACATGATCGCCATTCACAGCAAGGCCAACGGCGACAAGGCGATGATTCTTAACCTTTACCGTCTCGCTGCCGATCGTGGTGGCTTGAAGGGTCAAGAACTCGGCGTCTCGTTCGTGCAAGATCTCATCGCTGCCGGCGCCATGTCCGAGGCCCAGGCCTTCCTCAAGAAGGCTGGCCTCAAGAAGGACGACAAGGTGAAGGGACTGGAGCGTCAGGCGACTTCGTTCTCCGAGGCTGAGCAGAAGTCTCTGCCGGTGAAGGACAAGGAAGCCCGCGCTGCCAAGAACGGCGAGAACGACTACCGCGTCGCGCTCACCTACTTCGGCATGGGCAAGTACGCCGAGGCCGCAGAGGCCGCTCGTCGCGCTGTTCAGCCGGACCGTATCGGACGCATCAAGCGCCCGGACGAAGCTCAGATGCTGCTGGGTATGGCTCTCGCGCGCGGCAAGAAGGTTGCCGAAGCCAAGGCTGCCTTTGCGGAAGCCCGCAAGGACGCCAAGATGGCTCCCGCAGCGGATCTGTGGATTGCGGTGGTCAAGTAATCCACGCGCTCTTCGTACGACCCTTGGCGCCTATGCCGAGGGTGGACGATGGTTCGAACGTGAAAGGCCCGCAGTCGCGGGCCTTTTGCTTTGGAGGGGTTTGGCTCGCTGAGCCCGCAGTTCACGTCAGCAGTAAGGATGCCGCGAGGATAAACATGATGCCGGCGATGACCGCGTCGAGTACCCGCCACGTGACGGGGCGCGCAAACACGGGGACGAGAAGTTTTGCACCGAACCCGAGGGCCGTAAACCAGACCACACTTGCAGTCGCAGCACCCGCCGCAAATTGCCAGCGCTCTGCTCCCTGATGTTGGTTGGCGAGGGCCCCGACCAACACCACCGTGTCGAGGTAGACGTGAGGATTCAGGAAGGTGAAGGCCAGCGTCGTGGCCACCGCCGCCCGCAGCGTTATGGACGCCCCGCGTTCCACCACGGCCTGATGGGGGGCCAAGGCCCGCCGCAGCGCCATCACGCCATAGGCAGCCAAGAACGCGGCCCCAGCGAAGCGCAGCCCGGCCAACGCTGCCGGCGCCGCCTGAATGACTTCACCGAGGCCAGCCACGCCTGCCAGAATGAGCAAAGCATCCGCGCTGGCACAGATGGCCACGATGGCCAGCACGTGCTCTTGACGTAGACCCTGCCGCAGAACGAAGGCGTTCTGGGACCCAATGGCCACGATGAGTGAGCCGCCGGTGGCAAACCCGGCCAAGGCCGCCATGGCCACGCGATCAGGCCGAGGGGGCTACGTTAGCT
>CALPVO020000167.1 GCA_943327025.2 Janthinobacterium lividum | reverse complement strand
TCTTCGCAGGGCCCATCGAGGAACGCTTGTTCCTCGGCCGTCAGTTGTGGCGCGGCGGCGTTCATCAGCTGCGGCCAGTCGGGGTTGCCGGTGAACAGTTGCCCATCCCACCACACCGTGCCCGCTTCCAGCGCTTCACGCTCGGTGCTGCTCATGGTGGGCAACAGCCGCTTGTAGAGGCGCAGGAACGGGCGACTGATGAAGCGCACCCGCAGCACGGACAGGTTCAAGGCCAGCAGGACGGCGTAGGCGCCAGCAGCGAGCAGGGGCAGTACGCCGTGGGGTTGCCGCAGGGCCACCCAGAACACCAACCACAATCCGAGCACTACCGTTGCCGCGCGCAGGCTGCTGCGGCGGTAGGTGAGGATGAGGACGAGGCCCAGCAGGGTGAGCAGCCAGAACAGTGTCAGCAGCATGGTGGGCTCCCGGTCCAGACAGAAAAAAATGGACCCGCTGCCTTGGACTATAGCCGAAGCATGGTAGCCCGCGTCGGCGCTCTGGCGCGCGCTCGAACGAAGAATGACTTGGTGAAGCAACTCCGCTTGTTTTTGCGTAAAGCGCGGCAAGGTGACAATTTTTGGGGCGTATGCGTAAATCATCGCCAAAGTTTTTTCGAATTTTCTTTCCGGTCCTGCTGTCCGGTCCCGTTGTCAGGAGCCCCCATGTCGCTCGCCGCCGCTTTCACGCCTTTGGTCCTTGGCCCCTTGCAGTTGCCGAACCGGTTCATCAAGGCGGGCACCTACGAAGGCATGACACTGCTGGCAGGTGCACACCAACAGGCGACGGCCGCGCTCGCGGCGCATCACGCTGGCATTGCCAGTGGCGGTGCGGCGCTCACCACGCTGGGCTATGTGGCCGTGGCCAGCGACGGGCGCACCTTCAATGAGGAGATGGCGGCCACGGTGGAAACGC
Source organism: Janthinobacterium lividum (assembly GCA_943327025.2). Taxonomy (GTDB): domain Bacteria; phylum Pseudomonadota; class Gammaproteobacteria; order Steroidobacterales; family Steroidobacteraceae; genus CAIOHZ01. The sequence goes on along the minus strand of CALPVO020000167.1, from coordinate 4,891 downwards.
AGGCCAGCCTCGCGGCGGTGGCAGCCGCCGTGCATGCAGCGGGCGGCAAGGTGTCCCTGCAATTAGGCCACTGCGGCACCATGACCCGCACACCCGTCCGGCGCCACAAGAAGCCGGGCGGTCCGTCGAAGACGCTGAACCTCTACGGCGCTGCCGTGGGTGCCTTGTTCACGCGCGAGATGACCGCGGCGGACATGCGCGAAATAGCGGACGAATTCGTGGCGGCAGCGCAGGTGGCCGCCGCAGCCGGCTACGACGCCATCGAGATTCACATGGGCCATGGTTACTTGCTGAGCCAGTTCCTCAGCCCTTTGGCCAACCGCCGGACCGATGAGTTTGGTGGCAGCGTGGCTAACCGTATCCGCTTTCCGGTGGAAGTGGCGCGGCGCGTGGTGGAGGTCGTGGGCGACCGTCTTGCCGTGCTGGTGAAGGCCAACCTGCGCGACGGCAAGGCCGGCGGCACGGAGGTGCCGGACTGCATCGCACTGGCCCACGCGTTGGAGGCGGTGGGGGTGCATGCCTTGGTGATGACCGGTGGGTTCTCGCCGCACACCCCCATGTTCCTGTTCCGCGGGCAGTCCATGGCCGCTTCCATGCTGCAGTACGAAAAGAGCCGCTGGAACCGCTTTCTCATCAAGCTAGGCGCGAAGACGCCGGCGTTCGGCGATACGCCCTTCGAGGAACTTTACTTCCGACAGGAGGCGCTGCAGGTGCGCGCGGCCGTGAAGGGCATGAAGCTGGCGCTGCTCGGCGGTATTCGTTCCGCGGACAATGTGGCCACCGCGATGGCCGATGGCTTTGACGCGGTGGTGCTGGGGCGGCCCTTGTTGGCCGAGCCGGACCTCGTACGGCAGTGGCAAGCGGGTGCCACCACCGGTTCGCGGTGCATCAACTGCAACCGCTGCGTGGGCGAGTTTTCGAGCGGCGCCGGCGTGCGCTGCGTGCTGAACGGGCCGAACGACCGCGCGCTGAACCAGCGCGCGGCCGGCTAGCTTTACAGCAGGTCCTTCACGCCGTCGCGCTCTTCCAGCAATTCCTGGTGCGTGGCATCCATCTTGGCGCGGCTGAACGCGTCAATCTCGAGGCCCTGCACGATGCTGTACTGGCCGTCCTTGCAGGTGACCGGGTACGAATAGATGACGCCGGGGGCGATGCCGTAGCTGCCATCCGAGGGAATGCCCATCGACACCCAATCGCCTTCTGCGGTGCCCTGCACCCAAGTGCGGATGTGGTCCATGGCTGCCGAAGCCGCGGAAGCGGCCGAAGAAGCACCACGCGCCTTGATGATGGCCGCGCCGCGCTGCTGCACGGTGGGGATGAACGTCTCGCGGGTCCAGCTTTCGTCGACGAGCGACGCGGCAGACTTGCCGCCGACGCTGGCCTTCGTCAGGTCCGGGTACTGCGTGGCGCTGTGGTTGCCCCAGATGGTCATCTGGCGGATGTCATTCACGTGCGAACCAGTCTTCTCAGCCAGCTGCGACAGCGCGCGGTTGTGGTCGAGACGGGTCATGGCGGTGAAGTTTGCCGGGTTCAGCGACTTCGCATTCTGCTGGGCAATGAGGGCGTTGGTGTTCGCCGGGTTGCCGACGACCAGCACGCGCACATCGCGTGAGGCCACTTCGTCGAGGGCCTTGCCCTGCGCCGAGAAAATCTGGGCGTTGGCCAGCAGCAGGTCCTTGCGCTCCATGCCGGGGCCGCGCGGGCGGGCACCGACGAGCATGGCGACGTCGCAGTCCTTGAACGCCACGCGGGCGTCGTCGGTGGCGACGACCTTGTTCAGTGTCGGAAAGGCGCAGTCGTTCAGTTCCATGACCACACCCTGCAGGCCGGGGAGGGCGGGCGTAATCTCGAGCAGATGGAGATTGATGGGCTGGTCCGGGCCCAGCATGGCGCCGGAAGCGACACGGAAGGCGAGGGCATAACCGATCTGGCCGGCAGCGCCGGTGATTGCCACGTTGACGGGCTTCTTCATGGACGGGGAACTCCGTAAGGCACGACTGCTTGAGAAGGATGGAATGTTAGCACCCACCGGCGCCACGGCGGCCGGCGGCGATGTCATGGCGGGGGGCTTGCAATGTGGTTAGTGATATAGTTAACTACAACACCATAAGAGGTTGATTCGCCGGGATCGCCCTCCTAGGTCGCTGATGACCCGCCGCTAGAAGGGTACGGTAGTCAGCCCAAATACTGGTTCAGGGAACGACTGAGAAGCCCGATGGACGCCCAATGGAACGATAGCCAGCCGATCTATCGCCAACTGCGCGACCGCGTCGTGGCGATGATCCTCGATGGCACGCTGCAGGAAGGGGATGCGCTCCCCTCCGTGCGTAACGTTGCGGCCGATTTCCGCCTGAATCCGCTCACTGTGCTGAAGGGCTACCAGGAACTCGTCGACGAGGCACTGGTGGAGAAGAAGCGCGGCCGCGGTATGTACGTGGCGGTGGGAGCGCGGGCTGCCCTGTTGAAGGGTGAGCGCCAGAAGTTCCTCGACAGTGAATGGCCCCGCGTGGCCGCCACCATCCAACGGCTGGGTTTCCGGCCGGAAGAGTTGTTGGCCGCGTTGCCGCCGTCCCCGGCGCCGGTCTCGCCGGTATCCCCCGTGGTCGTTCCGGTGCCACCGGCCGGCGCGAGCGATACGGAAAGCTGACACTCACCAATCATCTACGGAGGCGTTGCCCATGGGCACACTCATTGAAGCGAAGGGCTTGTCCAAGTCCTACGGGCCCGCGCGGGCGCTAGACGACGTTTCGTTCACGGTCGAGGCCGGACGTATTGTCGGGCTCATCGGTCCGAATGGCGCAGGCAAGACCACGGCGCTGAAGGCGCTGCTGGGACTGACCCACTACGACGGCTACCTGCGAGTGGCGGGCCTGGACCCTTACCGCCAGCGCGACGCGTTGATGCAGGACGTTTGTTTTATTGCCGATGTTGCCGTGTTGCCGCGCTGGATTCGCGTGCACCAGGTGGTGGCCTTCGTGGCAGGCGTGCACCCGCGGTTCCGCGCGGAACGCTGCCGCGAATTTCTGGCGCGCACCAACATTCCGCCGAAGGCACAGGTGAAGACGCTATCGAAGGGCATGGTGACGCAGTTGCATCTGGCCATCGCGATGGCCATTGACGCCAAGTTGCTCGTGCTCGACGAACCGACGCTGGGACTCGATATTCTCGCGCGGAAGTCTTTCTACGACGCGCTCATCAACGATTACTTTGACGAAACGCGAACATTGCTCATCACGACGCATCAGGTAGAGGAAGTGGAGCACCTGCTAACGGACCTGCTGTTCATCAATCGCGGCAAGCTGGTGCTCGACACGCCGATGGACCGTATCGGTGAGCGTTTCGTGCAGCTGATTACCACCGCCGACCAAGCGGCGGCCGCACGCGCGCTGGGGCCCATTCACGAACAGCAAGCACTGGGGCGCCACGCTTTCATCTTCGATGGCAAGGACTCGGCGGCGCTAGCGCCACTCGGGGAACTGCGCACGCCCGGTGTGGCGGACTTGTTCGTGGCAACCATGCAGGGAGGCCGGCAATGAACGCGGTACTGGAAAGTGGCAAGGCGGTAGCGGGTGCCGTGCACGCGCCACGCCTGCAAGTATTCAAGTGGCTGGTGCGGCGCGAAATTTGGGAGCACCGCGGCATCTGGATTGCACCCGCCATCTGCGCCGCCATCATCCTGTTCAGTTCAGCCGTGGGCCACGTCGGCCTCGACGGCAACCCGGAACCGAACGGCCCGGGTCTGATGGTGAACTCGTCAGCGGCCGCCCAGTGGGCCGGGACCGCGCTACTCGGTATGGCGGTGCCGTTTTACATCACCTTACTGTTCACGCAGTTTTTCTACGCCCTGAATTGTCTGTTCGATGATCGCAAAGACCGCAGCGTGCTGTTCTGGAAGAGCCTGCCGGCGAGCGATCTGGAAACCGTGCTGTCGAAGGTGTTCGTCGCGAGCGTGGTACTGCCGCTGGTGGCCTTGTTGTTCACGGTGGCTACGCAGGCAGTGTTCGCTGTGCTGGCTGCCCTGCGGGTGGGTGAGATTGCCACGCAGTTAGGCACCGCTTTTGGCCCTAACGCAGCGGCTGCGGCGCATGCCTTTGTCGGCGCACTGGGCTCCCCGCAACTGTGGCTGGCCGACGTCCTGACGCTGCTGTGGGTGGCGGTTGGCTTCGCGTTGTGGACGCTCCCTATCGTCGGCTACGCACTGCTCGTGTCGGCAGCCACGGCGCGCGCCCCGTTCGTGTTCGCGGCCTTGCTGATCGGCAGCGTGGGGCTGGCGGAGTCCTTGCTGTTCAACAGCGGCTGGTTCGTCGGGCAACTGTTTCAGCACGCCGTTGGTGCCATCGTGGGCTTGGAGCACGCAACGGGCGGGCCGGCCGCCGTGAATGCCCACGGCTACGTGCCAAGCGTCAGCGGCGAGCGCCTGCTGGCTGCACTCACTTCCGCCGACTTGTGGGTCGGTGTGTTGGTCGGGCTAGTCTTCATCGGTGGTGCCGTCTGGGCACGCCGCTATCGCGACGAGAACACCTGAAGGAACTTCATCATGCGTCGTCCAATTCGTTTTGCTCAGCGCTGGGTCGCTGTGTTCGCCCCGGTAGTGGCCACCGTGTTGACGGTGGGGCTATGCGGTACGGCGATGCTGCCGTTCGCAGCCGCAGCCGCAGCCGCAGCCGCTACCGCGCCGCAAGAGTTGGTGGTGTCTGGGCAGTCCCACGTGGAACTGCGCAACTTCATCGGCAGTGTGCAGGTTGGTGAGGCCCCTGGTCGCGATTACGTGGTGCGGGTTGTGGGTAGCCAAGCCGGTATTGCGCCGGAAGTGCGCGATGGCGGCCGTGTAGTGGTGGTGCGTTGGCCCGCCGACGTGGCCACTGTCCATTCGCCGCTGGCGCCGCAAATT
>CALPVO020000166.1 GCA_943327025.2 Janthinobacterium lividum | reverse complement strand
GAAAATGCCGGCCGCATGGCGGGTATGCCGGTGGGGCCGCTCGCGGTTACTGACGAGGTGTCCATCGAGCTGAGCTACAAGGTGCAGAAGCAAACGGCCGTGGATTTGGGCGACAAGTACGAGCACTCCGCCGCGTGGCCCGTGGTGCGCCACTTCGTTGAAGACTTGCAGCGCCTTGGGCGCAAGTCGGGAGGTGGCTTCTATGACTACCCCGCCGATGGCAGCCCGAAGCGCCTCTGGACCGGTTTGGCGCAGGAATATCCGCCAGCCGCTGTGCAGCCAGCGGTGGGCGATTTGCGCGAGCGCTTGCTGCATATCCAAGCACTGGAAACCGCACGTTGCGTGGAAGAAGGCGTGCTGGAAAGCGCCATGGAAGGCGACCTCGGCTCCATCCTCGGTATTGGTTTCCCGGCCTGGGCGGGCGGCGCTTTGTCGTATATCGATACCGTCGGCATCGCGCAGTTCGTGGCGGACTGCGAGCGCCTGGCGAAGCGGCATGGCAAGCGCTTCAAGCCCTCCAAGTGGTTGAAGGAACGAGCCGCCCGCGGCGAAGGCTTCTACCCGAAGCCGGTTTGACGGCAGGCGTCAGTCCATTTCACTGCAGCATTCAGAGTACGCATCATGTCTTTTCCCCGTTTTCATTTAGAGCCCGAACACGAGCAGTTCCGCGACACTTGCGTGCGCTTCTTGCAGCAGGAAGCCACGCCGCATGTGGACCGCTGGCGCGAAGAAGGCATGGTGGACCGCGACATCTACCGCAAAGCGGGTGATGCAGGTCTGCTCGTCATGTGGGCACCCGAAGAATACGGGGGTGCCGGTATCACGGACTTCCGCTACGACCAGGTGCTGATGGAAGAGGTTATCCGCCAGGCGGATATTGGTTTGTTCTTTGGTCTGCATTCACGGCTCGTGGCGCCGTATCTGGGGCACCTTGGTACCGCCGAGCAAAAAGCACGCTGGATGCCGAAGGTAGTCAGCGGCGAAACCATTCTGGGCGTGGCGATGACAGAGCCGGCGGCAGGTAGCGACCTGGCCGGCATGAAGACGCGCGCCGAAGACCATGGCGACCATTGGGTATTGAACGGGTCAAAGACCTACATCTCCAACGGCATCATCGGTGACCTGTTTATCGTGGCCGCACGGACGGTACCCGACCAGAAATACGGCATTGGCCTGTTCGTCGTCGAGCGCGGAATGCCTGGCTTCGAGCGCGGGCGCCGCCTGAAGAAGCTCGGCCTGCACGCGCAGGACACCGCAGAATTGTTCTTCAATGACGTGAAGGTACCGAAGACGAACGTTCTTGGCGACCCGACACAAGGCTTCAAACACCTAACGCACTTTCTGGCAGAAGAGCGCTTGGCCAATGCAGTGCAGTCTATTACCGGCGCCCAAGTGGCCTGGGACCTCACGCTCGACTTCGTGAAGCAGCGTCGTGCGTTCGGCAAGCCCTTGGCGGCGTTTCAGAACACGCGGTTCAAGCTGGCCGAGCTGCGTACGCAAATCGATGTGGTGCAGGCTTTTGTGGACCAGTCCGTCATCTTGTTGAATGCCGGCAAGCTCACGGCGGACATTGCCGCTGAAGCCAAGTTGGTGGCCAGTGAAGTGGAAGGGCGCACCGTCGACGAATGTCTGCAGCTCTTCGGTGGTGCTGGCTACATGGACGAATACCGCATCAGCCGCCTCTATGCGGATGCCCGCATTGGCCGCATCTACGCAGGCACGTCCGAGATCATGAAAGAAATCATTGCGCGTGGTTTCGGGCTCGACGAGCGCAAGCTTGTTTGAAGCCTGCCGGTAGGCGATGCCCTAGTCTTTGCTGGACGCGTCTTCGGCGAATAACGCGTTCCAGCCACCCCGGCCTAGCGCGCGCAGCTTGCGGCGGTTCGCGTCATAGATGCTGGCCGCTTCAGGAAACGCGGCTACCGCACGGTCCACGCTGGCTTCGCGCAACACGTGCAGCACCGGATAGGGCGCTCGCCCTACGCAATTTTCTACGTCCTCTGGAGCGCTGCCAGCGAATTCCCAGTGCGGGTGGAACGGCGCTACCTGAAAAATACCATCGTAGTCGAAGCGGCGCAGCAAGGCCGCGACTTCACCTTGGAACAAGTGGAAGTCGAGAAAGTCCGGGAACGCGCGCGGCAACACGAGCAAGGTGGTGTCAGTGACGGTGGCGGCAGTGGCAGCCAAGTGCTGAAGTTCGGTTTCCAACGCCGCCAAAATGGCGTCAGGGTCGTTCGCTTGGCTGATGGAGAGACGCACTAGCCCCTTCACGTGCACGGCTTTGGCGAACGGACACAGGTTCAGGCCGATGACAGCCTGTTCTAGCCACTGCAGTACGACGGCGTCAATGACGTCATGCTCGCTATTGGTTCCGCCAAGGGGCAGGTGGTTATCCATACCCCATTATCTATCAAGGCTGCGGCATTAGCCCGCGCGAGGGAACGCTCACCATTCAAAGCGGACTGCATCACGAGCACATGGCTCAGGCGCTCTAGTTGCAATAGCGCCAGAATCTCGCCGGCTGTCTTGCGATGCAGCGCGGCGTCTTATCGAGTGCTATCAATCCACGAAATCGCTTCAGGAATAACGTGGTGCGCGTTTGGCGACGAAAGCGGCGAGGCCTTCGGCATGGTCCGGGTGGTCGCCCAACGCCTGCTGCAGGCGCGCTTCTTCGGCGAGTGCCGCAGCGAACGCTGCTTCATCGGCGAACAACCGTTTGACCGCCGACTGCGCTGCGGCTGGGCCGTTGGCCAAGCGCTGCGCCAAGGCCAGCGCGTTGGTCGCAAGTTCATTCGCCGGTACGGCAGCGTGAATCAGTCCCCATTGCGCCGCGGTAGCAGCGTCGAGCCGGTCGCCCAGCAAGGCGAGCGCTTTGGCACGTGCCTGCCCTACCAAACGCGGTAACTGCCAGCTGCACCCCATGTCAGGGACCAGCGCCAGCTTTGGCGTGAATACCTGAACGAAGCTGGCGTTATCGGCAGCGAGGACGAAATCGCCAGTGAGCGCTAGCCCCACGCCGCCGCCGGCCGCGATACCATTGACCGCTACCACGACCGGTTTTGCCAAGCGGTACCACGCGAGTGCCACGGGGTTGAAGTCTTCTTCGAGGAAGCGTCGCGTGGCAGCACCACGCGTTTCTCCAGCCAGCGGCGTGAAGCCGCCATCCACCAAGTCGGCACCCGCGCAGAACCCGGCGCCCGCACCGGTCAGCACCACAGCGCGCACGGTGTTGTCCGCAGACAGCGCCTCGGCCATGGCAACGAGCGCGTGACACAGCGGGCGACTCAGGGCGTTCAGCCGCTGCGGACGATTCAGCGTGACGATAGCCACCGTCCCTTCGCAGTGGCGGGTGAGTCCGGCGGCAGCGTGGTCTTCCAAAGGCGTGGTGCTCAGGTCTGGAGTTCGGGTTTGAGTTCGCGCCCTAGCAGGCGCTTCACGGCATCGGCCACTGGGAGGCCTTCATGCAGAATGCCGTGCACGGCATTGATGATGGGCATGTCGATGCCTTCACGAGCCGCAACGTCATGAACGGCTTTCGCCGCCTTTACGCCTTCGACTACCTGGCCGATTTCGGCGGCGGCTTCGCCCATGCTTTTGCCGGCGGCGAGCAACAGGCCGAAGCGACGGTTGCGGGATTGGTTGTCGGTGCATGTCAGGACGAGATCGCCGAGCGCGGCGAGGCCCATGAACGTGGTGGACTGCGCGCCCAACTTCACGCCAAGGCGGCTCATTTCGGCTAGCCCACGCGTGATGAGCGCGATGCGGGTATTGGCGCCAAAGCCAAGACCATCCGCAATGCCGGTGCCGATGGCCAAGGCATTTTTCACTGCGCCGCCCACTTCCACCCCGATGAGATCCGGGGAGGTGTAAGCGCGGAAGTGGTGGCTCGATAAAGCCAGCGCGAGATCGTCGGCGAAGGTCTTGTCGTTGGAGGCAACGGTCATGGCGGTAGGCAGGCCTGCGCCTACCTCGCGGGCGAAGGTGGGCCCGGAAAGTACCGCCAACGGCATGGCGGGACCCAACACTTCCTGCGCCACTTGGTGAGGCAAGAGGCCCGTGGCCACTTCGAAGCCTTTGGTGGCCCAGGCAAAACGGTGGGTGGCCAGACCGTTCGGCAGTTTGCTCGCGACTTCTACGAGCAAGCCGCGAAACGCATGGCTTGGCACCACGATCAGTAAATCGCGCGCCGCGGCCACAGCGCGGCTGAGGTCGGGCTCTATCTGTAGCGATGGCGGGAAGCTGGCTTCGGGGAGATAGCGTTCGTTGCGGCGCGCGGTAGCGCAGGCCGCCAGATGGGCGGCACCACGGCCCCACAACAGGACCGGGCGCCCGGCACGCGCCAACTGAATGGCGAGTGCCGTGCCCCAGGAGCCGGCACCGAGGACCGCGATGGGCTTGCTGTCCATGGGCCGGCGCAGGGGCTGGGGTGGCGGTGCTTAGTTCAGCGCCGCGCCGCTGTCGTTGGCCGAACCTTCCTGTGCCTGCTGCGCGATAGCCTGCTCGAGCAGCGCGTCGAAGTTCACGGGCGGCACGAAGAACGGCGGGAAGCCGCCCTTGATGATGAGGTCGGAGATGGTCTGACGCGCATACGGGAGCAGCATGTTCGGGCAGAAGCTGGCGAGCACGCCGCGCAACTGTTCGCCGTTCAGCCCACGAATGACGAACAGGCCGGCCTGCTTCACTTCGCAGAGGTAGAAGGTGTTCTCGCCAGCCTTGGCGCTGACCGTGACCGTGAGCACTACTTCGTGCAGGTCCGGCGCCAGCTGGTTGCCAGTGGTGTTCAGGTTCAAGCCGATTTCCGGCTGGGCCTGGGCGTTCGCGGCAGCGAGCGGGCCAAGGGGCGACTCGAAGGACACGTCCTTGATGTAGATGGCCTGCATGGCCACCTGGGGTGCGTTCGCTTCAGCGGCCGGCGCCGGGGCGGCGACAGAGGTATCGTCAGTCATGGCTTTGCCTTTGCTTCTTGTGGCGCTCAGCTGTTCAGGCCGAGCAGGGAATCGAGGGACCCGGCCGCTTCCAGAGCGTGCAGGTCGTCGCAACCACCGACATGGTGGTCACCAATGAAAATTTGCGGCACCGAGCGGCGCCCGGAGGCTTTGGCCATCATCTCTTCGCGCAGGCCGGCGGCCGACTCGATGTCGATGGCGGTGTAGACCACGCCTTTGCGGTCCAGCAGGGCGCGTGCGCGCGTGCAGTACGGGCACCAGCCAGTGACATACAGCGTTACATTTGGCGAACCCATGGCCCCGTTTCCTGGTGGGTGGTTATTTCTGCTTCACGACTGGCAGGTTGTCCGCCCGCCAGGCAGCCAAGCCACCGCGCAGGTTTTTGACCTGGCTAAAGCCGAGCCGCTGGAGGTGACGCGCTGCTGTACCGGAGGCGAGCCCCGTGTCGCAGTAAACCACTATGGGTTTGTCCTTCCACTTTTCAAGTTGTTTGGCGCCATCGGCAATGGCGGCGCCGGGGAAGTTGCGGGCGGAGCCTAAGTGCCCAGCGGCATAAGCCTCGGCGTTGCGGACGTCCACGAGCAGCGCGCCGCGATTGGCCAGCAGCACCGCTTCCTGCGGGCTGACGGCCGCGAAGGACTGGGCCGCCATGCGGAATTCCACCACCAGCAGCACCACGAGGGCGACCACAACGGCGGCCGACAGGTAGGCGTGGGCGTAAAGGTGCTCAAGCAGGGCATTCATTGGGTGGATCCGTGGGCGTGGGCCCGCCGGCGGCGGACCGTTCATCAAGCGGCGGCAGTATATCAGCCGGGGGTTGGGTAGACTTGTGCCGTGCTTGCTATTCGCAACCTGCCTGCTG
>CALPVO020000165.1 GCA_943327025.2 Janthinobacterium lividum | reverse complement strand
CCGCCCAGACCCTGCCTTTTGCACTGACGGTCTATGACGTTGCGCGCTTCATGCGCCGCGCTGTGGATGCGCGCGTGCGCACCTTGGGCCTGTCCATGGCCCAGTGGCGCACGCTGGCGCACTTGTACCGGATGGAAGGCTGCCGGCAGGCGGCCTTGGCCGAGGTCTTGGAGATTGCTCCCATCACGTTGGGGCGTCTTCTGGACCGCATGTGTGCGCAGGGCTTGGTGGAGCGCCGCCCCGACCCGGGCGACCGTCGCGCCTTTCAGTTGTACCTGCTGCCGGCGGCCCGCCCGTTGCTCGACGATGTGCGCAGCCTTTCCATCAAGGTGATGGCAGAGGCCATGGCCGGCGTCCCCGCGGAACGCCAAACCGAACTGCTGCACTGGCTGTCCGTGGTCCGTTCGAATCTTGAAGCCTTGCAACCCGTCGGCGAACCGCCGGTGGCTGATGTTGTGGATGAGGAATCGCCATGAATAACGACGCCCCGCCTGTTTCGTCGCGCTGGCGCCCGCTTTTGCTGGGTGTCATCCCGCTGGTTTTGCTCGCGGGTGCTGGCTATTACCTCATCACGCATGCCCGTTTTGTCAGCACCGACAATGCCTACGTGAAGAGCGACATGAGCGAAGTGGCGCCGGAGGTTTCCGGTACCATTCGCGAAGTTCGCGCCTTGGAAAATACGCCAGTGAAGAAGGGCGACGTCTTGATGGTGGTGGCGGGGCCGAGCCTCAAGATTGCAGTCGAAGGCGCCGAGGCCAAACTCGACATGGCTTTAACGGACTTGCGCACGCAGATGGCCACGCGTGCGCAGCGCGTATCCATGTTGGCGGCCACCAAAGCAGATTACGCCTTTGCCAGCAAGAATCTGGCGCGCCAGCAGGCTTTGACGGCGCGCGGCTTGTTGCCCGCCGCGAAGTTGGAGGAGGCAGAAAAAGCGGCTCAGGATTCTGCTTCGTACATCGTGGTGCTGGAGCAGGAGATTCGTCGCATCGATGTGGGTCTTGGGCCGGCGGCGGGTGGCAACCTCGAAGCGCACCCTTCTGTGCGCGCCGCCCGCGCGGCCTTGTCCGCCACGCGCGTGGATTTTTCGCATCTGGAAGTCATTGCGCCGCGCTCCGGTATTGCCAGTCGCGTGCCACAAGTGGGCGACCATGTGACGGCTGGCCGACCGGTACTGGCCATCGTCGATCCTACGGACCTGTGGGTAGAGGCGAACTTCAAGGAAACGGACCTGGAGTACGTGCGCGCTGGACAAACCGTGGAAGTGGAGCTGGACACCTATTCGCACCGCGTCTGGCAGGGCAGGGTAGAGAGCATCTCTCAAGCTACCGGCGCGGAGTTCGCCGTGCTGCCGCCGCAGAACGCCAGTGGTAACTGGGTGAAAGTGGTGCAGCGGGTGATGGTGCGGGTTCGTATCGAGCGCCGCGCCGATGACCCGCCGTTGCGAGCCGGCATGAGCGCGACGGTGAAGATTGACACCGGCGAACGGCCCTTGCGCGAGCGCTTGTTCGGAGCACGCTGATGGCGAAGTTGGGGCGCGGCTGGCTGGTTGCTGCGTCGGTGACTGCCGTGTTGGTCTATACCATCGACGCCACGGTGGCGAACATTGCCTTGCCGTACATGCAGGGCTCGCTGCAGGCCTCGCAGGACCAGGCGGCGTGGATTCTCACCTCGTACATTGTCGCTAGTGCGGTGTGTACGCCGTTGGCTGGCTACTTGGCGACGCGCTATGGCATCGGGCGCGTGCTGGTGACCAGCGTCGGGCTCTTTACACTGGCCTCCGTCCTATGTGGCTTGGCCACTTCTCTACCGCAGATGGTGGTGTTTCGTGCGCTGCAGGGCGGCATGGGTGCTTCGCTTGTACCGTTGTCGCAGGTCTTGCTGCTGAAAGCTTATCCGCCAGCCCTGCATGGGCGTGCGAATGCCTTGTGGGGTATGGGCGTGCTGGTGGGGCCTATTCTCGGGCCATCACTCGGTGGTTGGCTCACGGAGTTCTACGGCTGGCGCTGGGCCTTTCTCATCAATTTGCCGGTCGGCATTGTTTCCGTTCTGGGCTTGTTGGCCACCATGCCGAAAGATGAGCCGGACAAGACCCGCCGGTTTGACCGCATGGGTTTCTTCTGGCTGTCTGCAGCCGTGGGTATCCTGCAGTTGGGTCTGGACCGGGGCCACGGCCAGAACTGGTTCCAGTCCACGGAAATCATTGTCGAGTTCGCTTTGGCGGGCTTGGCTTTTTACTTGTTCGTAGTGCATTCCCTGACGCACCGCTCGCCATTCATTCCATTGAAGTTGTTCGCCGACCGGAACTTTGTGCTCGCGATGGGCATTAGTTTCTGCATGGGATTTTTGATTGTCACGCCGGCCGCGCTGCTGCCGCAGTTCTTGCAACAGGTGCAGGGTTACCCGGTGTTGACGGCCGGACTCATGATGGCCTCGCGCGGCGTGGGCGCCATTCTGACCACCACTTGGCTGGGCCAGAACGCCATGAAGTTTGATACGCGCTGGCTTGCCGGCTTCGGTATGTGCGTTACCGCGGTTTCCATGGTGATGTTCATGCAGATGTATGTGGATACGCCCGCTTGGTGGCCCATGTTGGGTGCGTTCATGCAGGGCGTAGCTATCAGCTTCTTGTTCCTACCGGTAACGAACATGGCGTACGCGACCCTGCCACCGCATCTGCGTACCGATGGTGGTGCCACGGCAAGTCTTTGTCGAAATATCGGGAGCAGTGTGGGGTTGAGTTGGATTTTTGCGCAGGTGCTCGACGGCGCCCAACGCAACCGGGCCTACATGACGGAGCACCTAAGTGCCTTCGACACACAGCACTGGTTGGGCCTGACACCCGCATTGGAGCGTGTGGGTGGCGTGGCGCCTAACGGCGCGGTGGACCCCAGCACGCTGGCCGCGGTGATTGGACCGGAGATGGCCCGACAGGCAGCCGCCATTGGCTACGACAACGGCTTCGCCATTATGGCTTTCGCTACCCTGCTGGCCCTGCCGCTGGTGCTATTGATGAAGCCCCCGAAGCGGCTCTGATGATTCCTTGAGACAGGCTGCTGGGGGTTCGCGGCGATATCCCGTTGGTGAGTGCCTGAGGATGCTCAGCCATTCAGTGCAGCGGGTCGAAAGGGTTGCTCGCAGCGTGGCGCTGAAAGGCCGCAAGATGTACGACGCGGTCTCGGGCGAGCAGCGCGCCGCCGGTGATGCGCCGGCTCTGTAACCGTACTTCGTCTGCGTGCGGCGCGTTCGCGCGGTGCGTAGCGGCTGTGCCCAACTGCTTTTCGGCAGCGGCCACCACCACTTGCGCGATGAACGCCTCGACACACCGCATACCTAAGGGGCGTTGTGTACCGTGGCCGGCGTTTAGCGCATCTAGCGCGTAGCTACGGACCAATTGCGGGAACATGGCGCTGAAGGTTTCGGGGGCGTCGAAGACTTCGAGGCCTACGGGCTCTTCGTTGATGATGAAGACGCCACCCACCTGGCGCGGCAGGGCATGGAAGACACGGGCGAACTGCCCGAGACGAAACTCCGTGCTATCGAATACGTCGAGCTGGTGGGGCTGCACTGGGCGGCCTGACGAAGGCAGGTGTGCCACGCGGGCACGGCCGCCGGGCCCGACGAGCATCGAGGGGCGAACGCGGGCGCCGGGAACGGAAAGGCGAGGCTCGGGTGCTACATACAGCACATCCCGGTTGCCAGCGTTTTCGCAGTAGAGGCCGCCAGCCTCGCCGACTACCGCACCCTGCGCTACCTCCGTGACGCGCGCGGCGCCTTGCGCGACTGCGGCTTCGAGCGTGAGGTAGTCCGCTTGCGTGTCCGTGCGGGCCAGCAGCGGCACCACCGACAGGCTGTCGAAAGCGGTGGCTGGGCCAAGCTGCAGCTTCAGGAGCGATTCGTTCAGCAGGTTCATGTGCTTTCCTCCAAGACCATATCCACGATGGGGGATAGTGTGAGGAGGGGGGTGGCTCAGGAGACGAGCCACTTGATGAGCCTACTGTAAAAAAATTCAGTACCCGGGCCTGGGCCAGAGTTTGGCGCTGAGATTAACCCTGGGCGGTGAGGGCGTTCGCCAGTTCCGTGCGTACCCGCGCCTGCAGCTCGGGCGGTCCCAGCACCTTCACGGCTGCGCCATGCTTCAAGATATCCATGACCAGTTCGCGGTCATCGGCGTAGGGCACTTCCAGGACAAAGCTGCCGTCTGGCTGCCACGCACCGGACTGGTTGTCGTGCCAGCGTTCGGCCGCCACCCAACGCGCCCGCTCGGCGGTGAACTGCAGCCGTGCGCGGTGCCGTGGAACGCCCGAGAAGATGCCGTAACTGCCGGAAAGGACCCGGTCGAGTTCGTTCGCGTCGATGTCCGTGGCGGGCGTGTCCTGCACGTTGGCGGCTTCCATGGAGTCGAGAGCGAAGCGCCGCAGGGCGTTTTCGCGGTGGCACCAAGCATCGAGGTACCAGTTTTCGCGGTAGTGCAGTAGGCGCTGCGGCGAGACTTCGCGGTCTTTGCGAAGGCCGCTGGTGCGCGAAAAATAGGTGAGTTGCAGGCGCCGACGGTCCAGCGTGGCGCCGGCCACAGCCTTGAACGACGCAGGCTCCAGACGACGTGCGCCTTGAGCCACCAGCCGTACGCGGGTGCGCAGGGAATCCATGCCGTGGTCCCCTTGGTCCACCAGTTGGCGGATACGCGCACGAATGGGGGCGAGGTCTTGCCCGAAATAGCCCGGCTGGAGGCTTTCCAGGAGCGTGTCCAGCGTGAGCAGTGCCTGCAGTTCTTCGGAGTTGAACCAGAGGCCCGGCAGGGGCTGACGGTCCGTTTCCGCGAGACGGTACCCGCCGGCTGCCGCGTCCCAATGGATGGGCACCTGCAGACGTTCTTTCATGTACTCGAGGTCGCGCTTGAAGGTGGCGCGGGAAATCTCCAGTTCTTCTTCGAAGGCTTGGCGGGTGACCACACGCCGCGACTGGAGCATGAGCTGGATTTTCTGAAAGCGTTCGGTGCGGTCCATGCGGGCGCCTTGGGTGGGTGGCTTGGGTGGGTGGCTCAGTAGGCAGGCTCAGGCAGCTGCACCATACCCCATCGCAGGCTCATTGCGTGAGCCACTTGAGTCCGGCTGCGGTCTGGAAGCTGCCCGCCCATCTCGCGGCTGGACGGCGCGCTTGCCATAGGCGAGGCTTGTCGCTGGTTTTCCGATCTGCAGGGGTACCTCCTCCCATGTCCGTCAGGTTTCGCCAGGTTTTTGCATGAAGACATTGCTCATCATCCACGCCGGCCACGCCGGCGGGCGCGTGGCGCAGTTGGTAGCAGCGGCACTGGAAGGCGTGGAGCAGGTGCGCGCGGAGCTCGGTGACGACAGCGTGGCGGTGCACTGTGTGCCGGCCTTGCAGGCCACCGCCGCGGATGTGCGCGCGGCGCATGGCGTATTGCTCGCCACACCAGAGCACTTTGGCTACATGGCCGGTGCCATGAAGCATTTCTTCGACACCACGTTTTATGCGCTGGAGCCACACACCGTGGGTTTGCCGTATGCGCTGTTGGTCACTGCAGGGCAAGATGGAGCGGGTACGCTGGCGAGCGTGGAGCGGATCGTCACCGGTTACCGCTGGAAACGCGTGGCGGCACCGCTGCTGGTGGTGGGCGAACCACAGGCAGCGCACTTCGCCGCCGCCCGTGAACTGGCCGCGGGCCTTGCCGCCGGGCTGGCCGTAGATGTTTTCTAGAGGCGAAGCGCCTTTGGTGTTTTGCGTTTGAATTTTGCGACTACGGGAGCCTAAGCACATGCCGCGTCGTTTCGTGGACCTGTCCATCTAT
>CALPVO020000164.1 GCA_943327025.2 Janthinobacterium lividum | reverse complement strand
CGACCGCTGGCGCTGGCCCCGGGGAATATGTGGCGTTGACGGAATGGAACCGTTGCGTGGTGTTCGCGGCGGACGGCACCAGCCGTGAAGTGCCGCTGAGTGGACTCCCGACGGGGCGCGCGCTGTTCGTGAGCCGTTCACCGCAAGGCGAGTGGTATCTGGCGCAGGAAGTTCGTGGGGCTTTGCGCCTCTACCGCGCGCCAACGCTGGACGCGGAACGTTGGGACGAAGTCGGTGCCGTGCAACTGACGGAGAGCCTCTGGTCGGGAAACCGCGGTGCCTGGGCCTTGGATACTCCGGAGGGCATCTTGCTGGTGCAGGGTAGTAAGGGTCTGCTGCGGCATTTCCGCTATGCCACGCGTGCTTGGGAAGACCACCACCTCACTGGTAACCGTGATATCCAGTCCGTGGACCTCATGCCGGACGGCACCGTCAGCGTGTTGACCATTGCCGCCGGCGGTTTTGCCGGGATGTTCTCTGGTGCTTGGGTCACGCGTGACTACGGTGCCAACTGGCAGGAGTTGAACACCGGCTACACGGTGAAGGTGTCACCGCTGGTGGTACCCGGCGACGGCCGCTTGTTGCAAGCGGGCGGTGTGTTCGGCGAGTCGGGCATCAAGGTGTCCACGGATAGCGGCAAGACCTGGCAGCAACTCACCGAGGCTCTGCCGGTGGAAACCCGCTTGTTCCAGTCGCGGCAGAACGGTCTCTTTGCCATCCGCCGAATCGCAGAGGTCCACGACGTGCTGCTGCGCTCGTCGGATGGCGGCGCCAACTGGGTTTATGAGTGGTCCAGCATTGGGCGCGCCGGCATAGAGCGCCTGCTGAAGGCGGAAGCGGACGAGCGCGCTGCCAAGGCGGCGAAGCGCGCGGCGGCAAAGAAAAAGAACTGAAGCTGTGTCTCAAGCGTCAGCCTCATGACTACGAGGCTGACGCAAGCTAGCGCGACGGCGTTAAGCGGCCCAATCCAAGATGACTTTGCCGCTCTGACCCGAACCCATGATCTCGAAGCCCTCGCGGAAATCCGCGACGGGCAAGCGGTGCGTGATGACCGGGCGGATGTTCAGCCCGCTTTGCAGCATGGCGGCCATCTTGTACCAGGTCTCGAACATCTCACGGCCGTAAACGCCCTTCATGTTCAGGCCCTTGAAGATGACCTCATCCCAAGAGATGCCGGTGTTCTCCGGCATGATGCCGAGCAGGGCTACAGAGCCACCATGGTTCATCGTGCGCAGCAAGTCGCGGAAGGCGTGCGGGTTGCCGGACATCTCCATGCCTACGTCAAAGCCTTCTTCCATCCCCAGGTCTTTCACTACGTCATCGAGCTTCTCGCGGGTAACGTTGACGGCGCGCGTGGCACCCATCTGCTCTGCCAAATTCAGGCGGTAGTCATTCACGTCGGTGATGACCACGTGCCGGGCGCCCACGTGCTTGGCGATGGCCACGGCCATGATGCCAATGGGGCCTGCGCCCGTGATGAGCACGTCTTCGCCGACGACACCAAATGACAGAGCCGTGTGGGTGGCGTTGCCGAACGGGTCGAGAATGCTGGCCAGTTCGTCATCGATGACCGGCGAGAGTTTGAACACGTTGGAGGCGGGCAAGGACAAGTATTCGGCGAAACAGCCGGGGCGGTTCACGCCGACGCCTTCCGTATTACGGCACAAGTGGCGCCGGCCCGCGCGGCAGTTGCGGCAGAAGCCGCAAGTGATATGGCCTTCGCCGCTGACACGGTCACCAATCTTCAGGCCGCGCACTTCGCTACCCATCTCGACAATTTCACCAGCGTATTCGTGGCCCACTTGCATGGGCACTGGCACCGTACGCTGCGCCCACTCGTCCCAGTGCCAAATATGCATGTCGGTGCCGCAGATGGCGGTGCGGCGCGTTTTGATGAGCACATCATTCGGGCCAATGGTCGGCTCGGGGATGTCCTTCATCGTGAGGCCGGGAGCGGCCTCTGCCTTGACGAGTGCTTTCATGCCTGTGCTCCAAGAATGCCGAGTTCGTGTCCTGCGGTGATGAATGCATCTACCACGCGGTCGAGTTGTTCCGTGGTGTGGGCGGCGGTGAGTTGCGTACGGATGCGCGCTTGGCCATGCGCCACCACGGGGAAGCTGAAGGCGATGACGTACACGCCCAGTTCCAGCAAGCGCTCTGCCAACTTCACCGCTAGTGGCGCTTCGCCAATCATGACGGGGACGATGGGGGTTTCACCAGGGATGAGGCGGAAGCCGGCGGCTGCCATGCGGCTACGGAAGTGTTTGGCATTGGCGTGGATGTTGGTACGCAGTTGTGCGCCCTGCTCGATAAGGTCGAGTACGCGCAGGGTGGTGGCGGCCACGACGGGCGGAATGGCATTGCTGAACAGATACGGGCGGCTACGCTGGCGCAGCCACGTGATGACTTCCTTGCGACCACTGATGTAGCCACCCGAGGCACCACCCAGTGCTTTGCCCAGCGTACCGGTGAGGATGTCGACGCGGTCCATGACGCCATGCAGTTCGTGCGTGCCCCGGCCATTCGCTCCCATGAAGCCGGTAGCGTGGGAGTCGTCGACCGCCACCAAGGCACCGTACTTTTCGGCCAGCGCGCAGATTTCCGGGAGAGGAGCCACGGTGCCATCCATGGAGAAGACGCCGTCGGTGATGATGAGTCGGGTGCGGCAGTCCTGCGACTCTTGCAGGCGTGCTTCCAGTTCGGCCATGTCACGGTTGGCATAGCGCAGGCGGCGCGCTTTGCACAGGCGAATGCCATCGATGATGGAGGCGTGGTTCAGGGCGTCGCTGATGACAGCATCCTGCTCGTCGAGCAAGGTTTCGAACAGGCCGCCGTTCGCGTCGAAACAGGAGGAATACAGAATGGTGTCTTCGGTGCCCAGGTAGGCCGATAACCTCTGCTCGAGTTGGCGGTGTGGCGTTTGTGTGCCGCAGATGAAACGCACCGAGGCCATGCCGTAGCCGTACTGGTCCAGCGCCGCATGAGCCGCTTCACGGACGGCAGGATGGTTCGCCAACCCCAGATAGTTGTTGGCGCAAAGGTTGAGGTATTCACGCCCATTCACTTGGACGAGCGGTTGTTGTGGCGAACCCAGCACGCGCTCGTTTTTGAACAAGCCCTGCTCGCGCAGGCTTTCAGCCTGCGTGGCGAGACGGGTGAGGAAAGCGGAATCCATGGGTTGCCTCGATAGAGTGTCGCCAAGCGGACCTGCCGGTAGGCAGGGCGCGGGGCGGGAAAAAGCGTTTACGATGTGGTGCAGTATAGGAAGCGCAAGCGAGGGTGGAAAGTGATGCGGCAAGGCGGAGAAACGCTGCGAAAAAAGGCATTGACCGATGCCGCGCGGCGCCGGTCGGCACTACGCTGGAGGTTGTTCCTGATGGCCGGGTTACTGGCGGCGCTGTGGTGGGTTCAGCCCCGCATCGGCCCGGTACTCACCACTACCCTCCAAACGGTGGATGGCGGGGCCCCTTAGGCGTTAACGGGCAGCCTTTCGCCTAGCCTCCAGCCTTCTTGGCGGGAAAGCCCCGCTTCACCAGTTCCGCCACCAAGCGGTCACGGTGTTCCCCCTGAATTTCGATGTTGCCTTCCTTGACCGTGCCCCCAGTGCCGCAGGCTTGCTTCAGCAGTTTGGCGAGTGCTTCCAGCGCCGGTTCGTCCAGCGGCAGTCCGGTGATGACACTGACGGCCTTGCCGCCGCGGCCGGCCGTGGAACGCGCGACGCGGATGGGGGTGCCGGCGGCTGGCTTGCGGGTGGCGCCAGTGCCGCAGGCGCATTGGTCTGCCGGGCGGCGACAGCCCGGGCAGAGGCGGCCAATGCCGGTGCCATAGACCAAGGACACATTGTCGCGCGGAGCAGGCTTCGTGGGCTTCATGGGGCGTCTAGTTTAGCCCAGTGCGCGCTGGGGCAGGGCACTGCGCAGCAGACTAGAATGAGCCAATGAACGACCCCCATGCTTTGGCTGACGAGGAGGAACTGCCCGCCGCGGATCCTCGTTGGTTTGATCTGGCGCCAGGGGCGCAGTTGCGCATCGACAAGTGGCTGTGGCATTCCCGGTTCCACAAGTCCCGGGCGCTGGCGACGGCCGCAGTCTCCGGTGGCCACGTACAGTTGAATGGGGAGCGGGTGAAAGCCTCGCGGAATCTCAAGGTAGGCGATCGCGTGGCGGTGAACCGCGGTGGCGAGACGGTCGAGGGTAACGTGACCGGGCTGCCATTGCGCCGGGGGCCGGCGCTGCTGATGGCAGCCGCTTTCACCGAAGACTCCCTCAGTCGCGAACGCCGGGACCGCGAGGCCGCCTTCCGCAAGCTGCACGGCGGCGCGATGCCGCACCCGGATACCAAGCCCGACAAACGCCAGCGTCGTCAATTGCAGCGCCTCCAGTGGATGGACAGCGACGACTGAGTTGGGTGCGCTGCCGCACGAATGGCGCGCCCTGAGGCATACTGCGGCAATGCCTACTTTCATTGCCTCTCCCACGGTCGTGCCCTCTGTCGGCACGCGCCCCAAGCGTATCGAGGAATACATCGGTCGCGTCAACAGCGGCACCACGGCTGTCAGCGTGGCGCGCATGAATTCGCCTGAGGGCTGGGTGGAACCCGCGCAGCAACCCGCCTTCGACGAATACACCGTAGTTTTGGCGGGCTGCCTGCGCGTGGAAAGCGCTGCGGGTTCCCAGGACGTAGCTGCTGGGCAGGCCGTCATTGCCCATGCGGGTGAGTGGGTACGCTACTCCACCCCACACGCGGGAGGCGCGGAATACGTGGCAGTGTGCCTGCCGGCATTCAGCCCGGATACTGTCCACCGTTTACCCGACTGAGACCAACCATGAATCCACAACATCACATGGTTCCCACCATCGACAATCGCGGTGTCCGGTTGTTCTTGATTTTGGCGGCCCTTTTGGTGGGCAATGCCTTGGTGGCCGAATTCGTCGGCGTAAAGATTTTTTCCTTGGAGGCCACGCTGGGCATACCGCCGGTGAATTGGCAGGCCTTTGGTGAAAGTGGCAACTTGTCGTTTACCACCGGCGTGCTGCTGTGGCCGTTCGTATTCATCCTCACGGACACCATCAACGAATACTTCGGTGTGCGCGGTGTTCGGTTCATCAGTTATGTGGCTTCCGGCGTCATTGCCTACGCCTTCTTGATGGCCTACCTCATGATCAGCGTCGCACCAGCGCCTTGGTGGGTGTCGGTGAGCGTGGACCAGGGCGTGCCGGACATGCAGGCGGCGTTCAGCAACATCTTCGGGCAAGGGCTGTGGACTATCGGTGGCTCGCTCACCGCGTTCCTCATTGGCCAGTTGATCGACGTGACCGTCTTTCACGCCATTCGCAAGCGGACTGGTGAACGGGGCGTGTGGGTCCGTGCCACGGTAAGTACGGTCATTTCGCAGTTCATCGACAGCTTCGTAGTGCTCTACATTGCCTTCGTGCTGGGCCCGCAGCAGTGGTCCATCTCGCTGTTTCTGGCAGTAGGCATCGTCAATTTCACCTACAAGTTCTTTGCAGCGTTGGTGATGATTCCGCTGCTGTATGTGGTCCGTGGCTGGATTGAAGCCTATCTCGGCACCGAGACCGCCCAACGACTGCGTCGCGAGGCGGCGGCTGAGGCCTAAAGGTTCAGTGCAGCGCTGCCGCCAGACGCCGGCGGTAGCGCGGTACCAGTTCGTTGTCTTCGCCAAGCAGCAGGAAGGCATCGACTAGCGCGCGTCGCCCGGCTACTTCACCGGCATCGGTGCGGTAGGTGGCGTGGTGCTGCAAGAGCAACAGGAAGGCATCCAGCGAGTCCTGCTGTCTTCCACCGAGGAAAAGCGT
>CALPVO020000163.1 GCA_943327025.2 Janthinobacterium lividum | reverse complement strand
CTGTTCAACTTCAGCGTGCGGCAGCCACTTTGGGCTGCTCGTATATTGCGTAACTCAACGTCACTCGGTCGACATCGGCGGGCAGGTCGCGGTCTACCACGAACCTCACCGGTAGATTGCGCGTCTCTCCCTTGCGGAAGGGCTGCGGTGTGAAACAGAAGCACTCCGTCTTGCGGAAGTGCTGCATGGCCACGGAAGGCGCGATGCTCGGCACTGCCTGCCCCACCGTATCGTGACCGGAAAGATTGGCGGCGCTGAACTCCGCCGAGTAAAGCTTGCCGGGGTGCACCTGCATCGCGGCCAACTTCGGGGCGAAGTGCCAAGTGCCGTTATCCGGCACGCTGGCGATAAACTCCACCGTCACGAGGCGGTCTTCCTGTGGATGCTCCACAACCGTCGTGGCTTTCTCCCCGGTCCAGCGGTTCCCGACCTCCCACACTGAGCAGAGGACGTCATACAGCGGCACCAGCGCGAACCCGAAGGCAAAACTACCCGCCGCAAATAGCACCAGCTTTCCAGCCAGCGCGCGGTTCGTGCTGGGCGGCTTGCCAGCGGGCGTGTTCACAGGCTCATTCACGGGCTCGTTCATGGGCGTGGCCCGTGCGGGACCATGGTGTAGGTGTAGAGGATGAAGCCCACATAAAAACCCACCGCCACCACCACGAGGGTGATGACGGTTCGGCGGATGCGGCGCTGTCTCTCGACGTCCTGCATGGTCCTGTCTGCTACCCGCTACTTACTTGACGACCGGCGGGGTGTCGAAGGTGTGGAACGGGGCGGGCGAGGGCACCGTCCACTCCAGACCTTCACTGTTCGTGTCGTCCCAGACGCGGGCCGAGGCCTTCGGGCCACCCCGCACGGACTTGAGGACGATCCAGACGAACATGACCTGCGACAGACCGAAAGCGAAGCCACCGATGGAGGCCACCATGTTCCAGTCGGCGAACTGCACGTTGTAGTCCGGGATGCGGCGCGGCATGCCGGCCAACCCCAGGAAGTGCATCGGGAAGAACAGGACGTTCACGGAGATGGTCGACAGCCAGAAGTGCCAGTTGGCGAGCTTCATGTCGTACATGTGGCCAGTCCACTTCGGCAACCAGTAGTAGACGCCTGCCATGATGGCGAACACGGCGCCCGGCACCAGCACGTAGTGGAAGTGTGCCACCACGAAATAGGTATCGTGGTACTGGAAGTCCGCCGGGGCGATGGCGAGCATGAGGCCCGAGAAACCGCCGATGGTGAACAGGAACAGGAAAGCCAGCGCGAACAGCATGGGCGGTTCGTAGCTGATGGAACCGCGCCACATGGTGGTGGTCCAGTTGAACACCTTCACGCCTGTGGGAACGGCGATGAGCATGGTGGACAGCATGAAGAACAGCTGGCCTGCCAGCGGCATGCCTACCGTGAACATGTGGTGCGCCCAAACGATGAACGACAGGAAGGCGATGGAGCCCGTGGCGTACACCATCGACTCGTAGCCGAACAGCGGCTTGCGCGAGAAGGTGGGGATGATTTCGCTCACGATGCCGAAAGCCGGCAGGATGAGGATGTACACCTCGGGGTGACCGAAGAACCAGAAGATGTGCTGGAACATCACCGGGTCGCCGCCGCCGGCCGGGTTGAAGAACGCCGTGCCGAAGTAGTGGTCGGTGAGCAGCATCGTCACGGCGCCAGCGAGCACCGGCATGGTGGCGATGAGCAGGTAGGCGGTGATGAGCCAGGTCCAGCAGAACAGCGGCATCTTCAGCAAGTCCATGCCGGGCGCGCGCATGTTCATGATGGTGACGACGACGTTGATGGCGCCCATGATCGAGCTGATGCCCATCATGTGGATGGCGAAGATAGTGAGGCCGAAGCTGTCACCGGCCTGCAGCACCAGCGGCGGGTACAGCGTCCAGCCACCGGCGGGAGCACCACCCGGCAGGAAGAACGACAGCAGCAGCAGCGTGAAAGCGAACGGCAGGATCCAGAAGCTGTAGTTGTTCATGCGCGGCAGAGCCATGTCCGGCGCGCCGACCTGCAGCGGAATCATCCAGTTGGCGAGACCCGTCCAGGCCGGCATGACGCCGCCGAAGATCATGATCAGCGCGTGCATGGTGGTCATGCTGTTGAAGAAGCCGGGGTCGACGAACTGCAGGCCCGGCTTGAACAGTTCGAGGCGGATGACCATGGCCATCGCGCCGCCGATGAAGAACATGACCAGCGCGAACACCAAGTACATCGTGCCGATGTCCTTGTGGTTCGTCGCGAAAAGCCAGCGGCCGATGCCCGAGGGGGCGTGGTCGTGGTCGTGCCCGTCGTGGGCGTGTGCTTCTGCGTGTGCCATTTGTCGCAACTCCAACAATAACGGTTACAGCGACGCCGTCGTGGCGGCGGTCGCGGTGGCAGCGGGGGCCGAGGCCTGCTGCTGAGCAGCCAACCAAGCGGAGAAGTCCTGCTTGGTCTTGACGACGACGACGATCGGCATGAAGCCGTGGTCACGGCCGCAGAGCTCGACGCACTGACCGCGGTAAGTGCCTTCCTTGCCTTCGTCGACTTGAATCCACATCTCGTTGACGAAGCCGGGGATGGCGTCGCGCTTCATGCCGAGCTCGGGCACCCACCAAGCGTGGATAACGTCGTTGCCGGTGAGCAGGAGGCGAACCTTCACGCCGCTCGGGATGACGAGCGGATTGTCGACGTCGAGCAGGTAGTTCTCCACCTGGTTCGGGTCGAGGCCGCTGCCGAGTTGGCGCGCGAAGTTCGACTTCTCTTCCAGCGCGGAGTAGAAGCTGACGCCGCTGATGGGTGATTCCGTCTTGCCGTCATTCTGGCTGATGTATTCGTACTGCCATTTCCACTGGTAGCCGGTGGCCTTCACCGTGAGGCCGCTGTTGCGCGTGTCCTCGATGATGATCAGGCCTTTCGTGGCCGGCACGGCCAGGCCAATGAGGATGAGCACCGGGATGATGGTCCAGATGATTTCGGCCTTGGTGCTGTGAACGATGCTGGTATCCGCCACGGCGCCTTGCGACTTCCGGAACTTCACCATCGAATAAATCATGGCACCGAACACCACCACTGCGATGGCCACGCACACCCAGAGGGTGAGCATGTGCAGGTAGTGGGCCTGCTGGCTGATGGGCGTGACGCCCACTGGCAGGTTTAACGTGCTCTCCGGATGGCCGAAGGCGGCCGCGGAGATGGCCAGGCCGGCCAACCCTGCGGCGGCGGCGAGCTTCTTCTGGATGGACATCGACGCTCTAGCTCCCTGTGTTTCCCGCTACCAGCAAGATTTGCTGCAACCAGCGTGATGAGCAAAGTTCCTGCGAGCGGAAACTGTGCGGACCACGCCGATGCGGCTGCTGGCTTGTACTGGAACCGGCCGGGGTGCCGACTCCATGAAGCGCCCATTGTAACCCTCGCCTGTGGGCGAGGCGCCAGCCGGAAAAAGTAAAAAATTCCGGACAAACTTCGTGGGCGCCGGAAGGGTACGTTGCAGCGCCAAAAAACGCAATGCAAATAGGCATTTTTCCTTATGTCCTACAAGCACTTGAAAGGGCTTTGTCGAAGCCGTCCAGTACCGTTGTTGGGTGGCCGTGGCGGTTCGCCGCAAACTGCGGCAGGATGCAGCGCAACCTGAGGGGGAAATGAATGAGCGAGTTCACCGACCACTGGGCGTTAGGCAAAGCCCGTGTGCACCGCGTCGAGGAATGGAGCGGACCGTTCCTGACGCCGCAATTGCTCTTCGCCGGATTTGAGCCCGCGGCCTACGCCGAGTGCAAGGAAGCGGTACCCGCGGCCTATTTGGACGCGGCCAGCGACGCGTTGCAGGCGCGCTTGCAGAGTTGGGTGGTGGAAGTCGATGGCCAGCGAGTGCTCATCGACACCGGCGCCGGCAACGACAAGGTACGCCCCGGAATTCCACTGTTTGGCGGGTTGCAGACGCCTTTTCTCGAGCGTTTGGCAGTGGCGGGCTTTGCGCCGGAGGACATCGACCTCGTGGTCTGTACCCACTTGCATGTGGACCATGTGGGCTGGAATACGCAGTGGGTGGCGGGCGCGTGGCAGCCCACTTTCCCGCGCGCTCGCTATGTATTCCCCTTGGCCGATGCCGAGTACTGGGACCCGCGGCGCAGTCACCTTTACCCGGCGAAGACCGGCGAAGCAGTGAACGAGGGCTTTTTCGAGGACAGCGTCCGGCCCATTTTGGAGGCGGGTCGCGCGGCGCTGGTGCAGGGGTCCGTGGAGCTTCTGCCGGGCCTGCGGCTAGACCCGGCACCGGGCCATACGCCGGGAAGTACCGTGATCACGCTGGAAAGTGGTGGCGAACGTGCCATGTTCGTCGGCGATGTCGTGCACCACCCGCTGCAAGTCTGGAACCCTGACTGGAACAGTATCTTCTGCGAGGACCCGTCTCAGGCGCGCGCCACACGTCGCGCTGTGCTGGAGCGTGCAGCCGACCTTGAGGCCGTGCTGGTACCGGCCCATTTCGCGGGGCAGCACCGTACTCGCGTACGGCGTACCGCAGCGGGTTTGCGGCCGGTTGGGTTGGACGGGGTCGGGCTGTAAGGCCCTTATGGTAGGGCGCGGGCGGCAGGGCTCGGGTGGGCGCAGCTCAGGGCAGCCGCAGATACCCGGCGGCGGCGGCCACGCGCGCGGCGAGAGCAGTTTCTGCCAGAGGTGGCACCACGCCGAGGCACGGCGCCGGCAAATGGCGGTGCAGCGCCGCCAGATTGTCGTCCAAGCGGCTGAATTGCGGGTCGATGCGGTTGCCGATCCATCCGGCCAGCCGAAGCCCCCGTGTGGCGATGGCCTGCGCGGTGAGCAGGGCGTGGTTGATGCAACCAAGGCGCAGTCCGACGACGAGCACCACGGGCAACTGCAGGTGCACCGCCAATTCCGGGAAAAAGCGCGTGGCGTCGATGGGAACCTGCCAACCCCCGGCGCCTTCCATCAGCGCGAAATCGCGGTCGCGAGTCAGCTCCGTCCAGCACTCGGCAATGCGTCGTAAGTCCACGGACACTCCCGCTTCCGCCGCTGCGATATGCGGCGCGATAGCCGGCGCGAAGGCGTAGGGGTTCACCGTCGCGTACGCGGGCAGCGGCGCACTGGTTTCCGCCAAATGGGCGAGCGCATCTTCGTTACGTAGCCCTTCCGGGGTGGCCTCGCAACCCGAGGCGATGGGCTTCATGCCTACGGTGCGCAGCCCCTGCAACCCGGCCACGCGCAGCAACGCGGCGGTGCAGAGCGTCTTGCCCACCTCGGTATCGGTGCCAGTAACGAAGTAGGTGGCGGGTTGGCTGCGGTTGGGGGGGTTGGCCACGGTCTGGTCGCTCCGATGGTGGGTCAGGGGCGCCGGCGCACGCTGGAGAGTGGCACCGCCACCTCATTCGGGTTGCCGCTGCGCTTGCGACGGACGGCATCCCCGGCGGGTACCCACGCGTGTCCGTAGATCACCTCGCAGGTCACGGGCAGCCGACCCGAGGCATCGCGATGGATTTCATACGCGTCGCTCAAGGCCTCGATTCGTGCACGACCGGTGAGATGAGCCGCCCGGTCCTTGCGTCGATTGGTGGCGCCCAGCGCGCGCAAGTCCGCGAAGAGCGCGGCGGTCCCAGAATAAGTCAGACGGTGCAGGTCACGGTCCAGCACCGGGTCGGCGAAGCCGGCCTGCTGCAACCCGCGCGCCAACTCCGGCATGTCGGTGAATTCCAAGACGCGCGGCGTGTCGTCCACCACTTTGGAAGCAGCGCGCAATTCATGGAGTGTGTCGGGGCCTAGCGTGGCGAAGGCAAACAAGCCACCCGGGCGCAACACGCGCCGAACTTCGGCAAACAGGG
>CALPVO020000162.1 GCA_943327025.2 Janthinobacterium lividum | reverse complement strand
TGGAACACTGCCACCGAGGTTTCCATGCGCGGGTCGCGGAGGTCCGGGAAGAACTCCGGGAGATGCGCCGGCATGACCATGCCCTTGTAAACCAGCGTGCTGGCCGACAGCGAAGGCAAGTAGAACACCGGGTCCTTCTGCTCCAACTGCTTTTCAGCGCGACGGCGCGCCATAAACAGCTTGCGGTTGAAGGCTGCCTCGTCGATGTCCTCGAGGCAGTTCACGAACACCATCTCGATGCCCGGGAGCGTGCGCATGGCTTCGGCACCACAGGCGTGCGGATCGGTGGGGACCACCCGCCAGCCAGCGACCTGCAGACCTTCGCGGACCAGCTGCGCGTCGAGCACCTGCCGCGCACGGGCGGCACTGTCTTCTAGACGGCTGAGGAACACGAGACCGGCGGCGAAACGCTCAACCAGAGGGATACCAGCTTCCGCCGCGACGGCCCGCAGGAAGCGCTCCGGCTTCTTGAGCAACAGGCCGCAGCCGTCGCCGGTCTTGCCGTCGGTGGCTACTGCACCCCGGTGCTCAAGGCGGTCCAGCGAGGTGATGGCAGTCTGCACAACCCAATGCGTGGGTTGGTCGTCGAGGCTGGCGATAAGACCGAAGCCGCAGCTGTCTTTCTCGTAAGACGGGTGGTAGAGGCCAGCCGGATTGTGGCCACCGTTGACGAGAGCATCGGGATGGGTAGGCAGCGAGCGGGTCATGGGTCTATCCCCTGAAAGCGGACGGACACCCTAACAGAGAGCCGCTTTCAGGTCATGCTGTGACGCAGCATTAATGCTGCAGCACAGCAAATAGACCACTCACCCCATCTCAATGCGCTTATGGAGCTGTCACCACGCAGCCTTCGCCGGCATCGCGGACGGCAATACAGACTTCACGGGCACGCTCCCGAGTGAGCCCGACCACCCGTAAGCGGTGGAAAGCCTTGCCCTCGACGGGACCCAGGACTTCCGGACTCAACCCGGTAACCGCTGCCGGGACTAGGCGCTGTAGCCGCTGCCAATGCTGCAAAGCGGCGGCTTCGCCCTTGCCAAAGGCGCCCAGCTGAATGGCCCAGCTCTGACCGGCTGTGGCCGGAGCCAAAACAGGTGGCGCAGGCGGAGGCTGAGCCACTACGGGCGCCGATTTAACCGGCGCAGGCTTCGGCGCGGGAGCAGGCTTTGGCGCGGGCGGAGGCGGAGCCACTACGGGCGCCGATTTAACCGCTACAGGCTTCGGCTCGGGCTTCGGCGCGGGCGCAGGCTTCGGCGGCGCGCGGCTGATAAGCGCCGTAGGACCCCGAGTGCCCGGCGTGGGCGCCGGTTTTGGCGCAGCAACGGGCTTCGCTGCAACCGCTAACGATGGGTCTTTGGGAGTTCCGCCAGCGTCGACGGCCTTGCCGGCCATACGGGCCACATGCGCCGCCCGCAGTTCCTCGGGCGTCGGCTCGTGGTCTGGAATCTCGCGCAGGTTCAGGTTGGCAATGCGCACCAGCGCCTCGCCGGAAAAGCGCCCCTGTGGGTAGCCCTGCAGGTACTCCTGATAGGCAGCCACCGAATCGGCAAGTTGCGCCCGTTGCCATTCGCGGTCTTCGTGCAACTCCACTAAACGTCGCCGCGCCGCGGCGGTCTCTTCCCCGTCGGGGAAGTCGCGCAGGAAGTTCTCCCATCCGATCACCGTGTCCGTCATGCGGGCACGCTTGAAGGCCTGTTCTTCGGAACTCGTGCAGCCGGCCAGCAAGACCATAGCGAACAGCAAAGGGAGCAGTTTCATGGCGCCATCCTATCGATAACCCCGCGGCAAAGGCACGCGCTGGTTCAATCTTTCTGCAGTTCGTGCAGAACCTCGTTGTCCACCCAAGCCCGCCCGTCGAGCGTCTCGAGGAAACCACAGTGCCCGCCGTGCGGGGTAGGCGTGACTTTCAGGAACGGGTTGGGAGGCAACCGGCCCAAGTCCTTCGCGGGAATGATGGGGTCGTCCAACGCCGTAATGAGACGGCAAGGTACCTGCAGTCCATCGAGAAAGCCGTACACCAGCGCATAGCCGCGCAGGTATTCGGCCATGGATTTGAAGCCGGTGTACTGGAGCACCAGCCGTTCCGTCATGCGGGTGAGACCCCGCTCCCCCAGCAGTTCACTGAAGTCGTAGCGCCCCGGAAAAGCCGCCGACTTGCGCTCCAGAGAACGCGCCCACTTACGGACGAAATAGTGACGGTAAATCCAGAGCCCCTTTTCCAGGGCGTCGAGCGTGGCAG
The DNA here is from genome assembly GCA_943327025.2 of Janthinobacterium lividum. Classification (GTDB taxonomy): domain Bacteria; phylum Pseudomonadota; class Gammaproteobacteria; order Steroidobacterales; family Steroidobacteraceae; genus CAIOHZ01. The sequence goes on along the minus strand of CALPVO020000162.1, from coordinate 3,586 downwards.
CCGGGTCGAGCACGGGGCAGATGGCGACCGCTTTGCGGAGCGCAATGCCCGCCGCCGGCGCCCGCGCCGCCAGACGCAGGGCGAAGTTGCCACCGAGCGAATACCCCACCAACGACAAGCGCTGACCCGGCGCCCGAGCAGCGATAGCCCGAACTGCGCCGAGCATTTCGTCCAGTCGACAACTATGGAATAACTCTTCGTTGAGATGGTGCGTCTCGCCATGGTCGCGCATGTTGAGGCGGAAGACGTCGTACCCCTCCGCCCACAAGCGCGCAGCCAACGACAGGATATAACTGGACTCAGCGCACCCTTCCCAACCGTGGTGGAGCACCACCAAGTCGCGGGCAGGCGTGGTGTGCCGCGCATGGAAGCCTTGCAAACGCACACCGCCGCCGACCTCAAGCAAGACTTCTTCGCTCGCTGCCACCACGGCACGCGCACGCACCAGCACCCGGCGCGTGCGGAAGCCGAGCGAAGGCAACATGCTCTGCAGGTGCCGGTGCCGCAGCCAACGCGGCGGCCCGAAAGGTTGCTGGAATGGCATGAACGGGGAGCGGCTTAGCTCTGCACCGCACCCGTAAGACGAACCGGCTCGCTTCCCGGCAAGCTGGACGCATAACCGGCGCCCATCAGTCGCGACGGCGTAATAGCACCCGCCGGCGCCGGTTCACGCAGCAAACGTTCGGCAATGCCCAGCCCCGCGATAACGGTAACCGTATAGCCGTTGGCAACGGCGAGATGCCCCGTTACGGTACGGCCAGTGGCATCGCGCACCTCCCCCCACAAGAAGCTGCGCGTGGTGGCGCGCTGTTCGTCCGTGGGGCCCGGTGGCTGCGCGTCGATCTTGCGCTTCATGAAGTTCTGCACAAATTTCAGTCTGAGCAAAGGACGAACCCAGTTCATGCGCCCCAGCGCTTTTTCGCGGCCCGGCGACATGGGTAGATAGACCTCGATGTTCGGAATGCCCGTGGAGAAAAAAGCAGTGCTGACATCGCCCCAGGGAATGGTGACGGCGTGCAGCGCACCCGCCCCGTCACCGAAGTCGACCCGGCGCGAACGATAGGCCAAGGGCACCGGCGTGATGACGCCATTGGTGCGGACGCGCCCGCCGTAACCGAAACCTTCGGCCATGGTCTTGGCCGTACCGCGACTGAAGCCACCACCGCCCATGAAGCCCAGCGCCAGATGTGTGGCACCCGGCAAAGCCGCGGCCAAGGACGCGGCGAGGCAGTCCGAGGGAACCACGTCAAAACCAACCCCCGGGCAAACCACGATACCCGCCGCACGCGCCTCGGCATCGCGCGCGTGCGCCGCTTCGAACACGTCGATTTCGCCGGTGATATCGAGATAGTGCGCGCGCGCCTGCAGGCAGGCTTCCACCATAGCCGCAGAAGTGGCCGAGAACGGCCCTGCGCAATGCAACACCAGCGCCATGCCTTCGAGAGAACCAGCCGGTACGGCAGGCGACACACCGAACACGCGGCTCTCCAGCCCCAACTCCTTGGCCAAACGCTGCACTTTGACGGCATCGCGCCCGGCGATGACCGGACGCAAACCACGGCGCACCGCCTCGCGCGCCATGAGTTCACCGGTATAACCGGTAGCGCCATAAATCATCCACTTCGGCAGGGAGTCGTTGGACATGGCAATAGTTCTCCTGCAGCCACCGGCCGCGTACTGCCGCTGAGTCTAGCCCATGCGGCGGCGCCCGCAACGATGACCGTCGCCTATCGCGTCGGCGTTGACAGAGAAGCCCCGGCATACCACTAATGACACATGCGCTTCGGTCGTTCACCGGTCCTGCTGTCCTGCCTGTGGCTTGTCGTACCTACGGCCACGGAGGCCGCGCGCGCGCAGTTCATGGCCGACGCAGTTCAGGGAGACGACTGGTCCGCCAGCGGCGTCGTCGCCACGGTGGTCGTGGACAAACGCCATCGTCCGGGCCTCGACCTGCGGGCGGCAGAAGCCCTCTTGCCAGCAGGACTGGGCGCAGTCAAAGGCCTGCATCTGCATTGCCCAAGGCTATTGACGCCCCCGGGCCATTGGCGCTGCCAACAAGCCGTACTACGCGCGCAGTTTCCGGTGGTGGGCGAGCAAACCCTCACCGTGGACTTCGACTACGCACCGCGAGAAGCGCGTCTGAAACTCACCGCTACCGGCCTCAAGGTAGCGGCGGGTACCGTGGCCTTGTCGGCTACTGCGGCCGGTGAGCAGTGGCAAGGCCACCTGACACTAGACCTACTGGAATTGTCGCAACTACAAACCTTGAGCAGTCCGTGGGCGGCCTGGCCGGCCGGCACTTGGAGCGGTTCGCTCTCGGCGCAACTGCAGGCCTCAGGCGCAGGGAGCGAACCCACTGCCGTCAGTGCTGCCTTCAAACTCCACCGCCTCGACTATGCAAGTGCCGACGGCCTGACTGCAACCGCCGCCCTCGTCGGTGCGGGACAACTGCAATGGGCACTGGGCAGCGTCGCGCACCCCGAAAGCTCGCTGCCCAAGCTGGCGTTCGATTTCTCGGCTACCAGTGGGCAACTGTATTTGGACCCGGTGTTCCTCGACACGGCCCAAACGCCCTTCGAGTTGCGTGCCGTCGGACAACTGCAATCCACCGCCGACGGTTGGCAATTGGCAGAAACCAAGGGCGAATTCACGCAACCCGGGCTGCTCAAAGCCACTGGAGAAGGCACCGTGGATTTCGGTTCAGGTCCACTACTGCGCCATGTCGCTGTGCAGTTGGACGTGACGGACACCGCCAAAGCTTGGCCCCTCTACGCGGGGCCCTTCCTCGCCAGCACCGACTTTAAGGACCTGACCGCCACGGGCGACCTGAGTGGGCAAGTGCTAGTGCAATCGGGGAACCCCACACGCATGGACCTGGCTCTGCAGGACCTCACGTTCGCGGACCCGGCGGGCACACTGGAAGTGCGTTCGGTAAGTGGCGCCTTGCGTTGGTCCGCTGAAGGCACTGCTGAAACCGACGCCACCACTCTCTCCTTCAATGGTGGGCGTTTCTACGGACTGCCCTTCGGTGCGGCACAGTTGCACCTGCAAACGCATGGTCGTGATGCGCGACTGCTGCAGCCGTTCACGCTACCCATCTTGGACGGTGGCCTGCAAGTGGATACCTTCCGCGTTCGTCATGCCGGCGAGCCGGGTATGTGGTTACGCCTCGATGCCGTGGTCCTGCCCATCGACATGGCGGCGCTCTCGAAGGCCTTCGGCTGGCCCGTGTTCGGTGGCAAGTTGGCCGGGCGCATTCCCAAAGCGGCGTTGGATGACGGAGTCCTGACGCTGGGCGGCAACCTCGAGGCCGACGTGTTCGGTGGCCAGATCACGCTGCAGAACCTGCGCCTGCAAGACGCACTGGGGCGCTTCCCGCAGTTTCAGGCAGATATCGCACTGCGCAATCTCGATCTTGCGCTGCTCACCGGGACCTTCGAATTTGGCTACATCAGTGGCCGATTGGAAGGTGAAGTGAACGGGCTGCAACTGTTCGATTGGCGGCCCGTGGCCTTCAATGCTCGTCTTGGCACTCCCCCGGTCTACCGCGGCGACCGCCGCATCACGCCACGCGCGGTACAGAATC
>CALPVO020000161.1 GCA_943327025.2 Janthinobacterium lividum | reverse complement strand
TCCTCCATCCACGCAGCTTCCTGAAGGGCCGACTCATACGCAGCGCGTAGTGCCTGAAAACCCTCTGGGTCTTCTTCCGGATGAACCTGCTTCAGTTCGCGCGCGTAGGCGCGGCGAATGGTGCTGGTGTCGGTGGTGGGTTCCAGCCCGAGTCGTGCCCAGCAGGGTGCAATATGTCCGCTCACAGGAAAGTCTCGCCGTCGACGCGGTCCAGCAGTTGCTGGAGTTGGCCTCTCGCCTCGGCAATCTCGCGCGGGTTCTGTTGTTCCAGACTCTTCTCGAAGGTACCGATCCACTGCCCGATATCCTGGCGCACATCGCCAAGGTTTTCTTCGTAGCACCGGTTGGCACGGGCTAGCAGGGCTGCGTTTTCCGCTTGGTCGCGCGGGTGCACTTTCAGTGCGTCCAGCACGGCGCGTCGCTTGGCGATGGCTGTAGCGTCGGTCGCAGCGTCCACGGCATCGCCCTGGCTGATGACCAGCGACTCGCGCCGGTCGGTTCCCGGCACGGCCACATCCACTTCCAGCAAGCCGTTGATGTCGTAGGTGAAGCGGCAGTCGATGCCAATCTCGCCGGCTTTCGCGGGCGGTACCTTGATGGTCACCAAGCCCAGTTCCACGTTCTGCGCCGTGATGCGCGACTCGCCTTGAAAGACCTTCAAGTTCACGACCCGTTGCTGGTCGTTCATGGTGTAGAAACGCTTGACGCGGCTGGCTGGAACCACCGTGTTGCGCTCAATGATGGGTTCGAATAAACCACCCTTCACGCTGCCGTCGGGCGCGCGGTCTGCCACTTCAACGCCGAGCGAATAGGGGCACACGTCCGTGAGTACTACTTCCTTCAGTGCCGCATCGCGCGCCTTCAAACCTGCCTGAATGGCAGCGCCTAGCGCCACCGCTTCGTCCGGGTCTGGCCCTAGTGAGGGGAAGCGCCCGAACATGCGCGCTACCGTCTGGCGCACCAGCGGCATGCGGGTGGCGCCGCCGATCAGCACGATTTCCTTGAGGCTCGCCGATTTCACGCCCGCATCACGCAGAGCCCGCAGGACCGGGTCGCGCAGACGCGCCAACAGTGGCTCGGCGAGTTTTTCGAACTCCTCGCGCGTCATCGGCAATTGCCAGCTTTCGTTATTCCACACGAACCGCAGTTCTGTGGCTTCCGCTTGGCTTAGTGCACGGCGGCCGCGTTCTGCAGCGGCGCGCAGAATTTCCTGCAGGCGCGGGTTTTCATCAAGCCGGCCGAGACCGAAGCGGACGCCGAACTCGGCGAATAGCCGCTGCATCAGGACATTGTTGAAATCTTCGCCGCCCAGAAAGTTGTCGCCGGTGCTGGCGCGCACTTCGATAACGCCTTCGAACAGTTCCAGGACCGATACGTCGAAGGTGCCACCGCCCAGGTCGAACACCAGAAAGCGGCTCTCGGAGCCATGTTGCTGGATGCCGTGTGCCAGCGCTGCGGCGGTGGGCTCGTTCACGAGTCGCTCCACCTTCAGGCCAGCCAGTTCGCCGGCACGGCGTGTGGCCTTGCGCTGGCGATCGTTGAAGTAGGCGGGAACCGTGATGACGGCGCCGGTCACTTCGGTGCCCAGTGCTGCCTCTGCATCTGCCTTCAGTTGCTTCAGCACCAGTGCCGAGAGTTCTTCCGGCAGGAATTCACGCTTGCCGAGCCGCGTGACGTGCTGGCTGCCCATATAGCGTTTGAACGCCGTGGCGGTAAGTTCCGGATGCGTGGACTGCCGTTCGCGGGCGGCGAGGCCTACTAGCAGTTCGCCATCATCGCCGAGGCTGACGGCGGAGGGGGTGAGGCGTTGGCCTAGCGCGTTTGGCAGCAGGCGCGGGGCACCATTGTCGAATACCGCCACGGCACTGTTCGTGGTGCCCAAGTCTATGCCTACCCACATCGCTGCATCCCCCCGACCGACGAGTGGCGATTATAGGAGGGAAAATGCGGGTTTACGCTGAAGGTGAGCGCGCTGGCAGGATGGCGGACGTTGGCAGCGACAGTCTGAACGCCCAGCTACTTCAGGTCATGTTCATTGAATAGGCAGGCCGACGGCTTGGACTACCGGGCGCAGCACGAAGCTGCTTTCCACGCGGGCCACGCCGGGCAGCTTGGTAAGCACCTTGCTGTGCAGGCGCTCGAAGTCGGCAGCATCGCGTGCGACCACGCGCAGTACGTAGTCGCTGCCGCCCGTGGTCAGGTAGCACTCCATCACTTCGGGCACAGTGCGGACTTTTTCCTCGAAAGCGGCGAAGTCGCGGTCCGTTTGTCGGTTCAGCGTTAGCCGCACTAGGAAACTGGTGGAGAGCCCGACTTTGGCGGGGTCCAGCACGGCGATGTAGCGCGCGATGACGCCGGACTTTTCCAGCGCCTTTACGCGGCGCAGACAAGCGCTTTCCGAAAGGCCTACGCGCTGGGCCAGTTCAGCATTAGGAACGCGGCCATCGCGCTGGAGTTCTTGCAGGATGCGGCGGTCGGTGCGGTCGAGTTCGGCGAGCATTTGGCGTATTCCGAAAGAATCTGCGGATAATTTTACCTATGGAGACAGAAAATGCCAGTAATGGGCTTTTTCAAGCTTGAATAGGCAAGCCGCTGCGAACGGGTCGGCGGCAAACTGGCGGGCATTCGCGTCGCTGAAAGCCAGCGCGCAATCATTCAGGAGACTTGCCATGAAGATCGGTGTTCCCCGCGAGATCAAGGTCCACGAATACCGCGTCGGCCTGGTGCCGGCTTCGGTGCGCGAACTCGTCGCTGCTGGTCATTCCGTAGCCGTGGAGTCTGGTGCTGGCCTCGGCGTGGGTTGCAGCGACGGCGACTACGTGGCCTCCGGTGCCACCATCGTCGCCACCGCCGAAGCGGTGTTCGCTGCGGCGGACATGATTGTGAAGGTGAAGGAGCCGCAGCCGGTCGAGTGCGCGCGCCTGCGCCCCGGCCAAGTGTTGTTCACCTATCTGCATCTCGCGGCCGATGCCGACCAAGCGAAAGCCCTGATGGCCAGTCGTGCTACCTGCATTGCATACGAGACTGTGACCGCGCCGGACGGCTCGCTGCCGCTGCTCACACCTATGAGCGAAGTGGCTGGCCGCATGTCGGTGCAAGTGGGCGCCACCTGCCTGCAGAAGGCCATGGGCGGCGCGGGCGTGCTGCTCGGCGGCGTGCCGGGCGTGAAGCCGGCCAAGGTCGTCGTCATCGGCGGTGGTGTTTCCGGTACGCATGCGGCCGAGATGGCACAGGGTCTGCGTGCCGACGTGACCATCATCGACCGCAGCATCAAGCGTCTGCGCGACCTCGATGTGCAGTTCGGCGGCGCCGTGAAGACGCTGTTCTCGAATGCGGCCAACATTGAAGCCGCGGTTACCGAGGCGGACCTCGTCATCGGTGCCGTACTCGTGCCGGGCGCAGCGGCGCCGAAGCTTGTCACCGAGGCCATGATTTACGCCATGCGCCCGGGTTCAGTGGTGGTGGACATTGCCATCGACCAGGGTGGTTGCTTTGCTACCAGCCGCCCCACGACGCACGCGGAACCCACGTACGAAGTGCACGGCGTGGTGCACTACTGCGTCACCAACATGCCGGGCGCTGTGGCCCGCACCTCCGCCTTCGCGCTGAACAACGCCACGCTGCCGTACGTGAAGGCGCTGGCGGACAAGGGCTGGGAGAAGGCTGTACAGGACGACGCTGGGCTGGCCGAAGGCCTGAACGTCGTGGCCGGCAAGGTGGTTCACCCCGCGGTGGCGAGGGATTTGGGGCTGTAATAGCGAAGACGCTCGCTCCCACGGTGCTTGTGGGAGCGAGTTTGCTTGCGACTGATGGAATAGACGGCAAGCTGCCTCCCACGGGGGACACAACCCCGTACAATAGTCAGGTGAAAACCTCGTCTCCCGCCGCCATGCCGACAGCCCCCGGGCTGTTCTCCTACCGCAAGTTCTGGGCCGCCCGCTTTGGCGCAGCGCCGTTTCTGCCCATTTCCCGCGCGGAGATGGACCTGCTCGGGTGGGATTCCTGCGACATCATCCTGGTCACCGGCGACGCGTACATCGACCACCCCAGCTTCGGCATGGCGCTTGTTGGGCGCTTGCTGGAGGCGCAGGGTTTCCGCGTTGGCATTCTTGCTCAGCCGGACTGGCGCAGTGCTGATGCGTTCGCCGAGTTAGGTCGTCCGAACCTGTTCTTCGGCATCACCGCCGGCAACATGGACTCGATGGTGAACCGCTATACGTCGGACCGCCGCATGCGCAGCGACGACGCGTACACGCCGGACGGCGAGGGCGGCAAACGGCCGGACCGTTCCGTCATCGTTTACGCACAGCGCGCTCGCGAAGCGTTTCCCGATGCCACGCTCATCATCGGTGGCATCGAAGCCTCGTTGCGCCGCATTGCGCACTTCGACTACTGGTCCGAGAAGGTTCGCCGTTCGGTGCTGCTCGACAGCAAGGCGGACCTGCTCGTCTTCGGTAACGGTGAACGCCAAGTGGTGGAGATTGCCCACCGTCTTGCCAAGGGCGAGCCTGTTACTGAACTCACCGATATTCGTGGCACGGCGTTCCTGAAGCGTGGCGCGGCCGTGGGCACAGTGCCGGAAGGCTGGACGGAACTGGATTCCACGACGCTCGACGAGCCGGGCCCTTTGGCGCCTGCCATCGACCCGTATGCCATGGAAGACGAACGCCAGCGCACGCTGGCCACGGCCAATGTGTTTCCGGCTTCGCGTAGCGAGGCGGTCGATGATGGCACCAGCGCCCGTGCCAACAGCATGCCCACTCCCGATGCGGATGGCGTTATCGCTACCGTATCCATAGCTGCGTTGAAGCGCACGCGTGCCAAGCGCCCCGACCGCGACCACAGCGTCATTCGTTTGCCCGCTTTCGAAGCCGTGAAAGACGATGCGGTGCTTTACGCCCATGCGAGCCGTGTGCTGCACGCCGAGGCGAACCCTGGCAATGCGCGCGCGCTGGTGCAGCGCCATGGCGATGCCGACGTGTGGCTGAACCCGCCGCCCATTCCGCTCACGACGAAGGAAATGGATGGCGTCTACGAGCTGCCTTACCAGCGCGTGCCGCATCCGCTTTACGGCGAGAAGAAAATTCCTGCGTACAAGATGATTCGGTTCTCCGTGACCATCCAACGTGGCTGCTTTGGTGGCTGCACCTTCTGTTCCATCACGGAACACGAAGGTCGCATCATTCAGAACCGTTCCGAGCAGTCGGTGCTGAAGGAGATTGGGCAGATTCGCGATTCGGTGCCGGGCTTTACGGGGGTTATCTCGGACCTCGGCGGCCCCACGGCCAACATGTATCGCATTGCCTGCAAAACCCGCGAGATTGAAGCGGCCTGTCGCAAGCCTTCGTGCGTGTTCCCGGGCGTCTGCCCGAACCTGAACACGGACCACGGCCCGCTCATCCAGCTTTACCGCAAGGCGCGCGAGTTGCCCGGCATCAAGAAAGTGCTGGTGGCTTCGGGTGTGCGCTATGACCTCGCCATCGAAAGCCCCGAGTACGTGAAGGAGCTGGCCCAGCACCATGTGGGCGGCTATTTGAAGATTGCGCCGGAGGCCTTCAGCGAAGGCCCGCTGTCGAAGATGATGAAGCCCGGCATGGGCACGTACTACAAGTTCAAGGAGCTGTTCGACAAGTTCTCGAAGGAGGCGGGTAAGGAGCAATACCTCATCCCGTACTTCATCGCGGCCCATCCGGGCACGACGGACGAAGACATGCTCGAACTGGCCGTGTGGCTGAAGACGAACGGCTTCCGCGCCGACCAGGTGCAAGCCTTCCTGCCTTCGCCCATGGCCACGGCCACGGCCATGTGGCACAGCGGGAAGGACCCGCTGCACAAGGTCAC
>CALPVO020000160.1 GCA_943327025.2 Janthinobacterium lividum | reverse complement strand
GCCCGGCGATGTGGCGGTCAGCAGCATCGGCCATATGGGGGTGCAGTTGTGGCAAGTGGACGCAGCGCCCACGTACCAGCTGCTTGTGGCTCGCAGCTACGCGGAAAGCTTCCGCCACTGGCTCCAGGCAGCGGGCGGCTAGTTATTCCGCCACGCCGACCGGCAGACCTAACGAGCGCTCGGCCGAGACGATGGTGTTGTTCAGCAGCATGGTCACGGTCATGGGGCCTACTCCACCCGGTACCGTGGTGATGTAGGCGGCTTTCTTACGAACCCCTTCGAAGTCGACATCGCCAACGACGGTGCCATCCGGCAGACGGTTGATGCCCACGTCGATGACCACGGCTCCGGTCTTCACCATCTGCGGCAGGATGAGCCGCGGAACGCCGGCGGCGACCACCAAGATATCCGCGAGGATGGTGAACTGGGCAAGGTCGCGCGTCAGCTTGTGGCAAATGCACACCGTTGCGTCTTGCTGCATCAGCATCATGGCCATCGGCTTGCCGACGATGTTGCTGGCACCCACCACGACCACGTTCCGCCCGGCCACTTCGATGTTCTCGGACTCGAGCAGCTTTTGCACGCCGTAGGGGGTGCAAGGCGGGAACACCGTATTACCAGTAATAAGGCCGCCGACGTTATACAGATGGAAGCCGTCTACGTCCTTGTCGACGGAGATGCGCTCCAGCACCGGCGGAATGCGAATCTGCGCCGGCAAGGGCAACTGGATGAGGATACCGTCGATAGAGCGGTCAGCATTCAACTGGTCGATGCGGTCCAGCACCTCCTGCTCGGTGGAGTTGGCGGGCAACTCGATTAACACCGAGCCAATGCCCACTTCGTGGCAGGCGCGAATTTTGTTGCGCACGTAGATCTGGGAGGCAGCGCTGTCACCCACGAGGATGACCGCTAGCCCAGGGGCCCGACCGCCCTTCGCCTTCAAGGCGTCGACACGGGTGGCGTATCCCTTGCGCAGCGTTTTCGAGACGGCACGACCATCGATAATTTTCGCGGACATTCCAGCACCCAACCTTGCACGAGCGTAGCAACGTTGTATTTTACCACTGCGGCGCACCCGGACACTGCGGGAAAAGCCACGTCGCGGAGTGAACCATGCAAACCAGTCCCAGTCTTCCCCGCATCCGCCGGACGCCACGGGGCGTCCTTTGCCTGTGCCTCGCCAACTTGGCGGGCCTTGCCGTCAGCGCGCTTTTCACCACGGCGCAGGCAGCCCCACCCGCATTGGACGCCGCCACCCTGTGGCAATTGCAGCGAGTGGGTAGCCCGGCGCTCACTCCGGACGGCAAGTTCACCATCGTCACGCTCACCCGCTACGACGTGGAACTGAACAAGGGCCAAACCGACCTGTGGCGCATCCCCACGGCCGGCGGTGCAGCGGAGCAACTCACCTCGGACCCTGCCAGCGAGAGCGAACCTGAAGTTAGCCCTGACGGCCGTTGGGTGCTGTTCAGCGCCAAGCGGGACGAAGACAAGGCGGCGCAACTTTACGTGTTGCCCTTGGCAGGCGGCGAAGCACGCCGACTGACGAACGTGCCCACTGGGGCCGGCAGCGCCAAGTGGTTTACCGATTCCCGACGCATTGCCTTCCTGTCCGCCGTATGGCCGGACCTGCCGGACTTCGCCGCACAGGGCAAACGCCTTAAAGAGCGAGAAGACAGCAAGATGAGTGGGCGCGTGTACGAACGGGCACCCGTGACGTACTGGGACCACTTCCTGAATGACCGCGAAACGCACGTATGGGTAACGACGCTGGAGGGACGCGCGCCCACCAGCCCCACGCTGGCAGCACGCCGCGCCCTACCCCCACAGGACCCTGGCGCTGGCAGCTATGACATCAGCCCCGACGGCAAGGAATTGGCGTTCGTCGCGGACACCGATGCCACCGGCATACAAAGCAATGCCGACGTATTCGTGGTGCCCATGGCTGACGAAAGCAGCAACGCTGGCGCGCCCGCAACGCCCGTTGTCGCCACCAATCTCACTCCTGGCAACCCGGCAGACGACGCCAACCCGCTCTACAGCCCCGATGGGCAATGGCTGGCGTATACGCGCAAGGCCATCCCCACCTTCTACGCCGACACCCAGAAGTTGGTATTGCGTTCACGCAAGGACGGCACCACGCGAACACTGGCTGCCAACTTCGACCGTTCGGCAGACGGTCTGGTCTGGACGCCGGATGCGAAGGCGCTCTACGGCAGTATCGATGATGCTGCCACCCGTCGCGTTTACCGCTTCGATGTGGCCACGGGCGCGGCCATGCCACTGACGCGCGCCGGCGATTTTGCGGGCCTTGCGTTGGCCGGCAAGCCGGCGGTACTGGTAGCCACTCGCCAATCTTTCAGCGAACCACCGGCACTGGTCCGCGTGGACCTGAAGACCGGCGACACAGCGAGGCTGTCGGCGTTCAATGATGCGCTGCTCGGCGGCGTCAGCATGGGCAAAGTAGAAAGCGTTACTTATGCCGGCGCGAACGGCGACCCCATCCAGATGTGGGTGGTATATCCACCGGGCTTCGACCCCGCCAAGAAGTATCCGCTGTTCCTGCTACTGCATGGCGGTCCCCACAACGGCATTACCGATGCCTGGACTTACCGTTGGAACGCGCAAGTGTTTGCTGGCTGGGGCTATGTGGTGGCGTGGCACAACTTCCATGGCTCCAGCGGCTTCGGGCAGCAGTTCACGGACAGCATCAATCCGGACCAAGCCACGCTGCCCTACGGCGACACCATCAAGGCGACTGAATGGTTCATGGCGAAGCCGTGGATCGACACGGAGCGCATGGTGGCGGGCGGTGGCAGTTACGGCGGCTACCTAGCCACTACGCTGCTGGGCCGCGAGCATCCCTTCAAGGCGCTCATCGCGCACGCTGCGGTTTACAACGAATACACGCAAATTGGTTCGGACTATGGTGCCGAAAAGGCGCGCTTCTATCAGTACTGGGAGAAGCCGGCGGAATTCCAAGCCAACTCACCGCACATGGCCGCCGCCAACTTCAAAACGCCAACACTGGTCATCCATGGCCAGCTCGACCAGCGCGTGCCAGTCAACCATGGGATGGAGTTGTTCAACACCTTGCAGACCAAAGGCATCCCGTCGAAGTTCGTCTACTTCCCCGACGAGAACCACTGGGTACTAAAGCCGCAGAACAGTTTGTTCTGGTACGAACAGGTAAAAGAGTGGGTGACGCACTATGCGGCGCCGGGAGCACGCTGATGGAACCCCGCAAATCGACTCCTGCGACTAACGTCAGCACTATCAATCGGCGTCAGGCCCTGGGCTGGCTGGGCGCTGCTGGCACCGTCGCCGCGCTCGCGCCGGGTATCGCGCCGGCCGCAAAGCCTGCTCCCCTTCGTGTACTGATTCTGGGCGGTACAGCCTTCCTCGGGCCAGCGCTCGTCGAGCAAGCACTCGACGCCGGCCATCGGGTGACCCTCTTCAACCGTGGCAAGACGGCGCCGGACCTGTTCAAGGGCGTAGAGCAGGTGGAAACGTTGCTGGGCGACCGCAACAACCAACTCGAAACGCTGCAGGGCCGCGAATGGGACTTGGTCATCGACACCAGTGGCTACGTCCCCCGGCAAGTGCGGCTGTCTGCCGAACTGCTGGCACCGCGAGTGAAGCACTACGTGTTCATCTCCTCCATCTCGGTCTACGCCGCGTTCGCCAAGCCGAATGATGAGACCTCACCGGTCGCAAGATTGACTGACCCCACCGTTGAGCAAATAACCGGCGAAACCTATGGTGGGTTGAAAGCACTCTGCGAAGAGGCTGCCGAAAAGGCCATGCCGAAACGCGTCACCAACATTCGGCCAGGCTTGATCGTGGGACCACGCGACCGCACCGACCGCTTTACTTACTGGCCTGCGCGTATCGACGCGGGCGGTGAAGTACTCGCACCCGGTTCGCCGCAGGATGGCGTGCAGTGGGTCGACGTCCGTGACCTTGCCGCTTTCGTTCTGCGCACCGGTGAACAGCGTATAGCGGGGGTGTTCAATGCCTGCTCAGCCCCCGGGCAGTTCACCATGGGCGCGCTGCTCGATAGTTGCCGCCGCGTGTCGGGCAGCGACGCCAAGTTCACTTGGGCGGACAGCACTTTCCTTGCAGGCCAGCAGGTCGCGCCTTGGTCAGACATGCCAGTGTGGATTCCGCCGGAAGGCGAGGAAGCTGCGGCCTCGCTGAACAGCACGCAGCGGGCTACAGCGGCCGGGCTCCACATCCGTTCTGTAGACGACACGGTACGCGCCACGCTGGAGTGGCACCGCCAGCGACCGGAAGCACAGCGCCTGAAGCTGCGTTCAGGCCTGACCGCAGAACGTGAAGCCGCAGTGCTGGCCGCATGGCATTCGAAACAAGCAGGACAAGTTCCTGCGGCGGCCGCTAAAACCCCTGCTGAACCGCCCAAGCGAGATTGAAGGACGCCTTCAGGTGTCGAACCAGCGGCGCCAGAACAGCCCGAATACCGCGATGACCACCAAAGCCACCGCGATGATTTCCCAAGGCCAGCGCCGCTTGCCCCGCTGGGAAGCGTCCGCGCGCAGTCCTTCGCCACGCGCCGCGCGCAAGGCTACGACGATGGCCGCAAACGCCAGTAGCGCCAGGAACAGCCGCCCCACGGCTTACCAGACCCCGGTATTCGGCATGGAAGCCCAGGGCTCGGCAGGCGGCAGTGCCGCGCCCTTCTGCAGCAACTCCACGGACACCAAATCCGGGCTGCGCACGAACGCCATGCGCCCATCGCGCGGCGGGCGATTGATAGTGATGCCCTTGGCCTGCAGGTGCGCACAAAGCGCGTAGATATCGTCTACCTCGTAGGCCAGGTGGCCAAAGGCGCGGCCCATGCCGTAAGACTCGGCCGGCGGGTCCCAGTTGAAAGTGAGTTCCACCTGCGCTTCTTCGTCGCCAGGCGCCGCGAGAAACACCAGCGTGAAGCGGCCTGCCGGATAGTCGTTGCGCTTCAGTTCCTTCAACCCGAGGCCGCCGCAGTAAAACGCGAGCGAGGCATCGATGTCGGTCACGCGGACCATCGTGTGCAGATACTTCATCAAGGGTTCCTTTTGTACGGCGCCAGTACCGCAGTCAATGCCGCAATCCATGTCGCAGACAATACCCGGGATTTTCACACATCCCGCTGACGACGGCGCCACCAACGCACGCCGGCCACCAGACCCGCCACAACCCACAGCTTGAACTTCACCATCGCCGCCCAGCCGGCCACCAGATAGAACTCGGCGGGCGCGCTTCCCGGCCAGCCCAAAAACCACAGATGCAGGCCATCTTCCAGTCCGTCCGCCAGCGCCGCGCCCACGAGCAGCAAGCCAGCCAGCGGCTGCCGCTGCCGCCAACACCAACCCGCCCAGCCATAAGCCAGCAGAAACGGCACATCCAGCCAAAAGTGCTGCGTGAAACGCCACGCCTCGCCCTGTGCCACCCACTCCCCGTAAAGGGCCGCGAACGCCTCGCGGTGGAAGGTGAGTTGCAACACCGGCAAGGCTGGCGCTAGCGGCGCCGTCAGCACCAGCATCGCGAGGAACAAGCCAGCCGCCAACCAGAGGGACATCTTCATACTCATGAATGCAGCCTAGCGCATGGTTCGCCAACCCGCGCACGGCCTGCAGAGCACCCGCGGGGCTACACTGTGCACAACCTACCGTTGTTGGCGACCTTCATGCCTTACTCAGCCTCTTCCGCCCGGCCCCCGCTAAATCAGACTTTGGGCCGTACTTTGCGCCGAGCCACCGGCACCCTGCTGGCTGCCGCAGCCACCCTTTGCCTCGCCGCCTGTACGCCGGCAGGCACGCTCACGCGCGCGGAAGGTGATGCCCTGAAAACCGAAGTGACGACGCTG
>CALPVO020000159.1 GCA_943327025.2 Janthinobacterium lividum | reverse complement strand
CGGTAGCCGGTTGCGATACCGCTGCGGGTGCCGGCAATTGCGGTTTGGTGGCCGCGCTAGGTGCGCCCAACCAGGGTCCGGCAGGTGGAAATATTTTCCGTATCCGCTACGACATCGACTTTGTCATCGGTGCCAAGGTGGACCTCGACCCTTGCGCGCAACTGCGTGCGGAGCCGCGTTTCGGTGCTGCTTCCACGTTCTGCCCAAACTGGGTGCCGACCGGCAAGCCGCAGCTCTACAACGCGCAAGCCATTGCCGAGATGTTCGCTATCCTCAGCCCCATGCCGCACGAGATGCAGGCCCGGACGGGCCACGCACTGGCAGCGGCCAAGGCCGGCTACGACCTGAAGACGGTCGACATCAATGGCCAAGTGGCCACGAACGGCCAATATCTGTATCCGCTGGGTATGAACCTGGGTGGTATCGAGTTGGCGGAAATGACCGAGATCAACGTCAACAATTTGCAGATGGCCAAGCCGTTCTCGGGTATTCCGTGGAATCTGGATCGCCGCTTGAGCCCGAACGGTTGCAAGCGTGATGCGAATGACGTGCCGGTGTGCGAAGGCACCCCACAGCCGCTCATTCCATTCCCGTACGAGGGTTACGACCCCCGTGAGCAGACCACGGGCTGTGGCGTGGGTGCAGGCGGCAACTGTGAAGTACCCATTGCTGGTTACAACGACAAGAACTCCACTTTCGCGCCGCTAACGCGCGTTCGTGACCGTGTGTTGTCGTACATGACCCGTATTGGCACGACCACCCCGGCTCGCTACGACTTCGCTGGTAACGCCAGCCTATTGGCCTGGCCGCCGGTGGACCCGGCGGGCACGGCCATCTCGGCAACGCCGACGGTGGAGTACTGCGTGTCCGAGGCTGGCAACTGCCTGATCCCGCCGCCGGCTCCGGTCTGCGCCACGGGTCAGGTAGTGCTGAACGGTTCATGCGTGGTACCGGTGCCGGATTGCACGGCTGGCCAAGTGCTGGAGAACAACGTTTGCGTGAACCCCACGCTCACTTGCGGCACGGGCCAAACGGTGTCCAACGGCTTCTGCGTCGCGACGGTACCTACTTGCTCGGCTACCCAGACTTTGCAGAACAACGTGTGCGTGAACAACGCACCGGTGTGTGTCTCGCCGCAGGTGCTGTCGGCCAGCAACGTCTGTGTCACTCCCGACACCTTGACGGTGCCGAGAATCACCTGGGCGGGACCAGAGCGAGGCGGTATTCGCGGCTTGTCCTTGGTGGCGAAGAGTTCCACGGCTGCGGCGAACTTGACGGTTACGGCCAATGCCGGCACTACTCGGGTTCTGGTACCGACGGCACTAACCCGCGTAACGGTCAATCAGGGTACGGTGACGTGCACCTTGCTGTCGCCGTGCTGGGTGTTGCCGGTCACACGCACGGTGCTGGACACCAAGCCGACAGCGGTGATCATCACTTCCGACCGCCTTGGCAAAATCACTTTGACTAGCCCGCCGAACTTCTAGTCCAAAGCTGAAGCTGCAGGAAAAGAGGACGGGGGCTTCGGCCCCCGTTTTCTTTGGGCCCGCCAAACTGCCGCAGCCGTTGGTGTATCGAGGTCCTCGGCTGCAGCTGGGCAGGGCACCAGCACCAATCCGCTGGACTGCTGCTTGCGCAGCCACGGGCCGAGCCCACGGTCCCCGTGTAGATGAGTTAATACTTCTCGTAGGCGGATGCGTGGCAAAACCACCGGCGCCATAGGGCTGCCGCCTGGCTCACTAATGGTGGCAATCACTTTTCCTTGTAGTTGCCTTTGCTCTTGTCCTTGCCTTGGCCCTTGCCCAGGACCCCGATGTGTGAAAGCAGCCAGTCGGCGCAGGTCTTCGCCTTTCACGCCGGTCTGGTCTACCAACAGCACCAGCACTCGCCGCCAATCTTGGGGTAGGGCGCGCAAGCCATCGCGTAGCGAGCCGCCCATGCCTTCCCGCCAAGCGCTGGCGTGGCAGATACGCAGTTCGCGAAATCCCAGGTTTCGTTGCAGGGTCGGCGTCAGGAGCCTCTCCAGCCGCGGCGCACTGGCTCCCAGCACTACCAGCGCCCGGTCTATTCCCGCGGCGCGGGCCTTCTGCAATTGCTGGACCAGCAGTGGCACGCCGTGCGCCACCAAACCGCCTTTGGGGCGGCCGAGTCGACGGCTGCGCCCGGCCGCCAGCAGCAGCAGGCAGGGCAGGGGGTGGCCCGGTGGCCCGTGACGGCGGCGTGGGTTGGCGTTTACTGACATGGGCGTATCATCGCGCATATGCCGAACCATCCACAGGCCGCCTTGCGGCGACGCCCCTTGTTCACGCCCATCGGCCTGGCGGGCCTTGGCGCTTTGCTGTTCACTTTGTTGGTGGGCTTGGCTTGGAACCGCGCCGCCATGACCACCGTGTTTGTGGTGCGTCATGCCGAGAAGGTAGTGGACGGAACCCCGGACCCGGTTCTTTCCACTGCCGGCGTGGCGCACGCCGGGCGCTATGCCTCGCTGTTCGCGGTTCCCGGTAGTGGGCAGCGGCTAGCGGCGGTCTACGCCACCGAGTTCCGCCGTACCCAGCAAACCGCCGAAGCCGTGGCGCGGCCCTTAGGCCTACGCGTTCAGTTATCGCCAGCAGATAACCCGACGGCGCTGGTGACGCACATCAAGCGTTATCACCGTGGGGCAAGCGTGCTGGTGGTGGGCCACAGCAATACCGTGCCGGAGGTTATTCGCGCGCTCGGCGGGCGCCAAGTGGCGCCGTTCGCCGATACCGACTATGCGCGGCTGTACGTGGTGTCCGTGGGCTTGTTCTCGCGCACCACGGTGACGGAACTGGCGCTGCCCTAGTGGGATACCACGGTGCGGGGCCGTCGTTTGTCGCTGCCCTGCTTCAGCGCGCCACGCTGCTGAAGTCCACCTCGAACACGCTGTAGCCGGCGTCTTTCATGCCCACCTTGGTATAGGTTTCCCGCGCCGCGGCGTTTTCGTGGTCCACATACAGGCGCAGGCCGCAAATGCCTGGGGTGGTGCGTGCCGCTTCCAGCACGTGCGCGTAGAGCGCACGGAACACGCCTTTCCCGCGTGCGGCTGGCTCCACGTACACCGACTGAATCCACCAGAACTCCCCGTTGCGCCAGTCGCTCCACTCGTAGGTAAGCAGCAGCGTGCCCACAGCCACGCCGTTCTCCCACGCCACGAAATAGCGGCCGCGCCGTGGGTCCGCCAAGGCGGCGCCTACGCCTGCGTTCAGGGTTGGCAGATGCAGCTCGCGCCCCTCGGTTTCCAGCGCCATGGCGTGGTTGGCGTGCACGATGAAGGCGAGGTCTTCGCCTGAAGCGGGTTGGATGGTGAGCATGTCGGCGCCTTGTCGAAGCTGGCAGGGGTTGCCTCGGCTGTGCCCAAGCACGGCGTTGGCGCAGCCCGGAAATATCCCTCCAAGTATTGCTTACCGGGCGGGGGAACACTATCATTCTGGGCTTCGTGGGGCGGTAGCTCAGCTGGGAGAGCGTCGCGTTCGCAATGCGAAGGTCGGGAGTTCGATCCTCCTCCGCTCCACCATTTAAAACAAAGGCTTACGCCTTTTTAGAGCTGGCCGACAACCCTGACAATGTCAGGAACGTGCCACGGTATCTAATCGAGCAGCGCGGAAAGCTTCTCCGCAGCGCTCCCCAAATTCTCCTCCAGGCTTCCAAAGGGACCCCTCTTAGGCGGTTTCTCACCAACTGTGGTGTCCGCGAAATCGGGGTCATTTCAGAATGTCGGAACCTGCTCTTAGGGTGACAGCGAGAACAGCGTTCCTGCGCCCAGCGAGCCGCCGGCGTTGGCAAGACCATAGAGCGTGTTGTTGAACAGCACGAGCGCGTATGGATAGCCACCTTGGGTTGCGGACGCCAAGCTATTGTTGAGGATGTAATCTGACGCACTACCGCTGGTTGGCAGCGAGAACACCGTACCGGAGTTGCCACTCCCTCCGTTGTAGGTCACGCCATATAGAACGTTCGTGCCGGCAACGAGGCCTAAGGGAGTTTCGCCGTCCGTGCCGCCCGTAAACGAATACAGGCTGCTGAAGGCAGCCCCTCTCAAGGCAAATACTGTTCCACTTTGGTTGCTGCCACCGAATGCAGTTGTGCCATAGAGGACGTTGCCATTCGCTGTCAGCGACGATGGCGTCGCGCCGTCTGTCCCGGAGAATGCGTGCATGACGCTAACGACCTGCGGTGCAACTGACGTGGCGGGCGTCAACGAGAATACCGTGCCGTTGCCCTTACCGCCCATCACGGTTGTGCCGTAGAGCTTGTTACCCATCGCTATCAAGTTAGATGGGTAGGTGCCATCACTCAACTTGAAGTTGTATAGCGTCGTCTGGCGTGGTGTCGGGCCGACGAGGCTTACGGCAAAGGTAGTGCCGCAACCGTTGTAATTCACTATTTGCGACGAGAGTGTTAACGAGGTAGCGCAGGCTGCTGTCGTTGAGCCACCAAACAGGGTGGTGCCGTACAAGGTGCCGTTTGTGAACACAAGGCTCGACGGCGCAGCACCGTCGGTCGTGGTGCTGCTGGAACCAAACGAGTAGAGCGTGGTGAAGCCACTACCGTCTAAATTCATCTCGTACACGGTGCCACAGCCTGCTGCCACGAGACACTTCGGCCCAGGGCTACCACCTGCGAGGGTGGAACCATAGAGTTTGCCGTTGGCATAAATCAAGGCTAGCGGATAAGCCCCATCCGGCGTTGAATCGAAGGAGCGCAGCACGGTGACAATGCCAGTGCTGGATATCCTCACGATCGAACCACATGGACCGTTATTGCAAGCGGTGCTAGTCCCGCCCGCGCTCAATACGGTGTAGAAACTCCCTTCAATCTGCAGCAGAGGGCTCGACGTGCCGTAGTAGACGGCTGTCGTGGCCGGCAGGCTTGCTATCGTGTTGTCGATGGGTGCCACAGTGGCTAGCGTAGAAGCCACCGATACGGAGGACGCAGCGCGGATTATTACCGAGTAAGCGGTGGACCCGGTAACACCGCGGGCATCCGTCGCCACAAGGCTGAAGGTGAAGGTTCCCTTCTTGGTTGGCGTCCCACAGAGCAAGGCCGTTGTTCCGGTTAGCGCCGAAAGCTTCAGGCCTACCGGTAGCTGGCCGCTGCCGACCGCGAGGGGGTTACCGACTGAAAAGCGATACGGCCCGGTACCACCGGTCGCGCTGATAACGGTGCAGTAGAGTACGGAGATTGTGCCGTTCGGCAGGCTGGCCGGCGTGACTTTAACCGTTGCAGCCTTGATGGTGTACGTCGCGGAGGCAACGCTTGAGTTCGGGAAGTTGGTGGCGGTTGCAATGGCTTTAACAGTCTGGCTCGTGGCCACGGTGATAGGCCGTGTGTAGAGCGTGGAAGCTGTGGTTGGCGTGGTGCCATTGGTGGTGTAGTAGATGCGCGAAGCCGGGGTGGTTGACGCGATAGTCACGGTCTGCGCGGAAGCATACGTGCCTCCGACTGGCGAGAATGTTGGAGTCGCTGCCGTGATGACGTACGCGGCGGACCCTACGCTTGAGTTCGTGAAGTTGGTCGCTGTGGCGATGGCTTTAATGGTCTGGCTCTTGGCCACGGTAATCGGGCTTGAGTAGAGCGTCGAGCTCGTGGTCGGCGTGGTGCCATCGGTGGTGTAGTAGAGGCTTGCCCCTGGCGTCGCGGACCGAATAGTCACGGTCTGCGAGGACCCGTAAGTGCCTGCGACTGGCGAGAACGTCGGCGTCGCTGCGGCACCATTGATGGTGTAGGTGGCCGATGCAACGCTTGAGTTCGTGTAGTTGGTCGCTGTGGCGATGGCTTTAACGGTCTGGCTCTTGGCCACGGTAATCGGGCTTGAGTAGAGCGTCGAGCTCGTGGTCGGCGTGGTG
>CALPVO020000158.1 GCA_943327025.2 Janthinobacterium lividum | reverse complement strand
TTCAAGGCACGGAAACGTGGACCGAGCTCGTGCGTACCACGCGAGCGCCCGAACCAGAAGAGCCCCACGAACACCCCAAGGAGTGCATGGAGCATCACCAGCCAAGCCGCCAGCCCCCAGGCGATACGCCCATAGGCTTCGGCCAACTGGTGAGAGGCCGCCGCAAGTTCAGGGTCACCCCCGGCGCCGGCCATCTGCTGCATCATCTGCTCGACACCCACCAGGAACGGCTGCCAGAACGACTTGGAGTCGTCCACGAGCACGTTGGCCCCGAGGGTACCCGCTATGGCCACCACCGTTGCCATTTGCAGGGTGTAGCTGAGCGAGTTGGTTCGACGTAGCCAAGCCGCCAAGCCCACCGTCGGCAGCAGCAGCGCTGCTGCCAAACCGGCGCCGATGACCGTCCCCACACCCTGCCCTAGCCCCCACGCCAGCGGGATACCCGCGGCGATGAGGGAAGCAGGCACCCACTTGGGCGACTGCTTGCCGGCGAACACCAGACAGGCCAACACTGCCCCTGGCGCCCACGCGGTGAGCATGATGCCGGTCGGCCAGACCAGCAACCCGGCGACCGCAGCCGCCAAAGCCGCACGGCCTGGCGAACGCAGCAGCCAACCGGCAAACGAGGCGATCACGGCCTTCAGTCGGTCAATGCTGGTCCGTGTACGGCAGCAGGGCCAGATAGCGGGCGCGCTTCACGGCCTCCGCCAACTGACGCTGGTAGAACGAGCGCGTGCCGGTGATGCGGCTCGGCACGATCTTGCCGGTTTCGGTGATGTAATTCTTGAGCGTGACCAGATCCTTGTAGTCGATCTGTTCCACTTCGTCCGCCGTGAAACGGCAGAACTTCTTGCGTCGGAAATAGCGAGACATGTGTGTTCTCCCTTAAGCTCAGCCGAAGTCCATGCCGCGATCGTCATCGCGGTTGTCCCGCTCTTCGGGCGGGCGGACCATGGGGGAGGGTTCGGTGACTGCCTTGTCCATCTTGATGCACAGATGGCGCAGGACAGCGTCGCTGAAGCGGAAAGCACCGCTCAGTTCGGCCAGCGTCTTCTGGTCAGCTTCGATGTTGAGCAGGACGTAGTGGGCCTTGTGCACCTTCGCGATGGGGTAGGCCAGTTGGCGGCGGCCCCAATCTTCGAAGCGGTGAACCTGACCACCGCCGGCGGTGATAAGCGCCTGATAGCGCTCCACCATGGCGGGCACCTGCTCGCTCTGGTCCGGGTGGACCAGCACGACGATTTCGTAATGCCTCATGTCATTCCCTCTGGGTAACAGCCACCTCGCAGACGAACGCCCGAGGAAGGCGCGCCGACGAGTGTGGCAGGGCCGCTGACCGGACCACCCGGACAGCGAGCCGCCAAGTATACGCATTTCAAGGGGTTGGGGCTACCCCCAAGTCTGAGGGCGCTCGCTGTGGACGGCCGCGAGCAAGCCCGCTCAGCCGAAAGCCGGGCGCGAACTACCGGCGCTGACGCACCGCCTCGTACAGGACCACCCCGGTGGCCACGGACACGTTGAGGCTTTCCACGGCACCGGCCATGGGCAGCTTAATCAGGCGGTCGCAGGTTTCACGGGTGAGCCGGCGCATCCCATCACCCTCCGCCCCCATGACCACGGCCAAAGGCCCGGTCAAGTCGACGGCGTAAAGCTCGTCCGTGGCCTCCCCCGCCGTGCCGACGACCCACACCCCGGCCTGCTTGAGGCTTTCCAAACAACGCACCAGATTGGTCACCTGCGCGAAGGGCACCGTCTCGGCTGCGCCTGCCGCCACCTTGCGGGCGGTCGGGGTCAACCCAGCCGCACGGTCCCGCGGGGCAATGACGCAGTCGATACCGGCGGCATCCGCGGTACGCAGGCACGCCCCTAGATTGTGCGGGTCCGTGACGCCGTCCAGCACCAGCAGAAATGGCGGGCGACCGAGCCCCTCGATGAGGTCTAGAAGCCCACCTTCGTCGAGCATGGGCGCGGGACGCACCCGCGCCACCACCCCTTGGTGGACACCACCCTCGGCAGCAGCGTCCAAATCGGCCGCCGCCCGCGCCTGCACGGGAATGCCATGCGGGCGCGCCAAATCCAGAATTTCCTGTACCCGTTTGTCCTGCCGACCCGCCTGAACCGTCAAGCCGATGACGGCCTCTGGACGGCGCTCCAGCAGGGTGCGGACCGCGTGCAGCCCGAAAATGCGTTCTTCTTGTGCCATACGCTATTTTGGCCGACGCGCCGTCGCTTTGCCACGCCGCGCCGTCTTCGCTGGACGCGAAGGCTTAGCTGGCGCGCTGGCGACGGTGAGCTTGGCGCCGCTCTTGGATTTACTCTTGTGCTTGCTCTTGTGCTTGGTCTGGGCCTTGCCACTAGCAGGACGCACCGCGCCCGGTACTTTGTCTGCCCCGCGGAAGGGCCCGGCCACATGACCACCCCCCGGACGACGCGGATGGAACGCACCCGGCTCCACTCGCAACAGTTCAAGGTCGACCTTGCGCTCGCTGCTCTCGACACGGGTTACGCGCACGCGCAGACGGTCCCCCAAGGTATAGCGCACCCGCGTGCGTTCGCCAGTGAGGCATTTGCGGTCTGCTTCGTAGGTGAAGTAGTCCTGCCCCAAGGAGGAGATATGCACGAGACCATCCACCTGAATGGGCTGCAACTGCACGAACAGACCGAACTCGGTGACACCGGTGACGATACCGTCAAACTCTTCACCGAGGCGGTGCCGAACGTACTCGCACTTCAGGAAGGCCGTGACTTCGCGCGACGCCTCATCCGCACGTCGCTCGCGCAGGGAACATTCCTGACCGAACAACACCATGGCGGAAGCCGAGTGCATGAAGTTGTCATGCGTGCCCTGCTCCAACACGTGCCGAATGGCACGATGGACGAGCAAATCCGGGTAGCGACGGATGGGGGAAGTGAAGTGCGCATATTCGGCCAAGGCCAAACCGAAATGGCCAATGTTCTCAGGCTGATAAACCGCCTGCGACAAGGAGCGAATGACCATGCTCTCGAGCATGGCGGAATCGGGCCTCCCATGAACCTGCTGCAAAGTCTCCTGCAATACAGTCGGTGTTACCTCTGCTACCTGCGGAAAAAACACGCCGCGTGTGGCGAGGAAGCGCTTCAGTTCATCGATGCGCTCTTCATCAGGCGGCGCATGCACGCGAAACAGCGCCGGCATCTTCTGCTTATGCAGGAACCTGGCCGCCTCGACGTTGGCGGCGACCATGCACTCCTCGATGAGGCGATGCGCGTCGTTACGCGGATAGGCCTTGAGGTCTGCCACCTCACCTTCCGCATCCACCACCACCCGTACTTCCGCAGATTCGAAATCCAACGCCCCGCGCTGTTCACGGCGCTGCCGCAAAGCAAAATACACCTGATGCAAGGCGTCCAGCGAACCGAGAACCGCGGGCGACAAGCCTTGCGCCGCCTCGCCGTTGCGATCCACCAGAATGCCGGCGACGCGCGTGTATGTGAGACGTGCATGCGAACGCATGACTGCGCTCGCGAAGCGCGCCCGCGACACCTTGCCATCCATGCCGATGCGCATATCGCACACCAGACACAAGCGTTCCACCTCGGGCATGAGCGAGCACAGCTGGTTGGACAAGTGCTCGGGGAGCATCGGTAGAACGCGGTGAGGGAAATACACCGAGGTGGCCCGCTCGCGCGCCTCGTCGTCCAAAGCAGTACCGGGACGCACATAGTGCGAAACGTCCGCGATAGCGACCAATAGACGCCAGCCACCGCCACGCACGGGTGAACAATAGACGGCGTCGTCGAAGTCGCGCGAGTCCTCGCCGTCGATGGTGACCAGCGGCAAGTCACGCACATCAAGCCGCGCACCAGCAGTGGCCAAGTCCACGGTCTTGCCGAAGCGGCGCGCCTCGCGCACCACCGCGGCAGAGAATTCAGACGGCAACTGATGGGAGACGATCGCGGTCTCCACGGCCATGTCCGCCAAATGCTCTTGGTCGATGCTGCGAGCGATACGTCCCACCGGGTCCGCATGGCGCGACGGCGGTTGAATGAGTTCCGCCACTACCAACGACCCCGACTTCGGCCATGGCGCCTCGCCCTTACCTGGCGGCGGCACTACCACACGGTGAGAAAGACGGCGGTTGCTGGGTGTAATGAACCCCACCCCGCCTTCAACCGCAAAGCGCCCAGCGACTTGCCGCGTATTGCGCTCCAGTACCTCAACGACACTGCCTTCCGGCCGGCCACGCGAATCGATCCCCGTGAGGCGCACGGCGATACGATCACGGTCCATCACCTCGCGCATCTGGCGAGGCGAGAGGAATACGTCAGGCGTACCGTCGTCCGGCACCAGAAAGCCGAAGCCGTCGCGATGCCCCATGACGCGCCCGACCACCAAGGCGGTGCGCGACACGAGCAGAAACTCGCGGTTGCGGTTGGTGATGAGCTGACCGTCGCGCACCATGGCGCCGAGCCGCTTGTCGAGCGCTGAACGCGCCGGCTCCTTTTGGAGCGAGAGGGCCTCGGCAATCGCCTCGGCAGTCAACGGCACCGCCGCCTCCCGCAACGTCTCCAGCAGGAACTCGCGGCTGGGAATGGGGTTGGCGTATTTAACGGCCTCGTCCGCCTGACGTGAGTCTGCCTGCTGCCAATGGCCAGTGGCAGCTTCTTTTCGTTTCCGACGTTGGTCGGGCATGGATAATCCTTCGGGGTTGCCGAACCAGGTTCGGCAGGGGCCTGAGATAGGCCGGAGAGTAGAAGACAGCCGCCAGCATACCGCGCGCTGACTGTCAGCGGGTTAGATGGGGACGCTTGGCTCATTGACAAGGCAGGTATAAGCCAGTACCTTTCCGCGTCTCGTTGCGGCCATGGCTGCACGGGCACCTTGCCCAGGTGGCGGAATTGGTAGACGCACTAGTTTCAGGTACTAGCGGGTAACACCGTGGGGGTTCGAGTCCCTTCCTGGGCACCATCCCTCCCGCCAGTCGGCGGGAAGGAAGTCGGCTTCAGCCGTCCAAGCAAATTCAGTAAATCTGTAATCCTCCAGGTGCTCCTCGCAGGGAATGCGCGCGCGGGTCAAAGGCGTTGTGCATCGAGCCGGTGCGTCCGCGTACGGACGAAGTACCAGATGTGGCATTCCATGCGCTCCTGAAGCCGGCAACACGCCGTGCGAGGAGAGAGAACCATGCGAACCACCACCTTTGGCACCGCCCTGCTGGCCGCTGCCTTCATCGCCAGTCCCGCCGCCAGCCTCGCCGCGGACGACAGCAGCCTTGGCATCAGCATCAACCTGAATGGGCGACAGCACGAACGCAACAGCGTGGCATTGGGTGTTCATCTCTCACGCTACCCGGACCTCGTAGCCATTCCCGGCTACCCGGTGCTCTACGACCCTCGCCTGAACGCCAACTACTTTTTCTACGAAGGCACCTTTTGGGTGTTCGAAGAAGACGACTGGTATCGGAGTGACTGGTACAACGGCCCGTGGATGCGCGTGGGACGGGACGAAGTACCCGTGTTTTTACTGCGTATTCCGGTGCGCTACTACAACCGCGCCCCTCTCTACTTCCACCCGTGGGCGCTCGAGATGGCACCGCGTTGGTCGCTGCGCTGGGGTAAAGGCTGGGAACGACGCCATCGTGGTTGGGACCGCTGGGATCAGCGGCGCGTACCACCTCCTGCCCCACCACCCTTATTCCAGCAACAGTTCCCGCGCGAGCGCTACCCGAACTCGCCTGAACTTCGCGAGCGACTGCGCGAGCGCAACTACCACTACCGTCCACGCGAGCCACTAACCGCACCGGTCACGCCGCCCGTCACCACGAACCCAAAACGCGAGCAGCGCGAACGGGAGCGCGGGAATGGCCGCCCGCGGGACGACCGCGCACCAGGATCGCCGCGAGG
>CALPVO020000157.1 GCA_943327025.2 Janthinobacterium lividum | reverse complement strand
GCCGGCACCTGCCTCCTCGACAAACAGGTGAATGCGTCCGTCGGCGAACGTAAGTTCCCCAACGTCTTGCTGCCGGGTTTTTCCTTGAAGTGCTGCCGCCAGGGTGGCTGCGAACGCGCGTGGGTGTTTCGGCAAGCCCAGCACGCGTGCCCAGTCATTGCCGGTGCCGGCAGGGAGCACGGCAAGAACAGGTAGTGCTTCCGCGCCAGGCAAAACTACCGCTTCAAGACCATTCAGCACTTCGTTGACGGTGCCATCGCCGCCCACCGCCAGGAAATGCCGGAAGCCTTCTTCCCAGCCCGTTCGGGTCAACCGTGTTGCGTCGCCGGGGGCTTGCGTCTCGCGAACCTGAAAGGAAACGTCGCACGCTTCTAGGTGCGTCGCCAGCCGTGCCCATATCTTTCGCGCGCGGCGTTGTCCGGACTGCGGGTTTAGCACCACCAACCAGGCTGGGCGCTGCTTCATCGTCTGCCCATCTGGTCTTGTGACTTCATTGACGGAAGACGCTGCCGGGCGGGCGACGTTTCGCCGCTTGGTCCACGCGCGTGCGGCGGGCCAGTTTCGGGTCCGCGGACAGTGGGCGATAAAGCTCCACCCGGTCACCTGCCTGCAGCAAGCGCTCGCGGTTCGCGGTCTCGCCCCAAACGCCGACGGCCAGCACGGTGAAGTCCACGGCAGGGAAGGCGGCTTGCAGGGCGGGCAGGGCAGCGTTGACCGCGTCCCCGATGGTCGCTTCGGTGGGAAGGTCCAAAGCCTGCACCAGTTGTCGTGCTGGCTCTGCGTAAGCCACTTCCACCTGCAGCAGTACGGTCATCTCAGCGCGGCCCGTAGACTTGCCGAGCGCGCTGCACGAAGGCGTCTACTAGCGTGTTGCAACTGGCTTCAAACACCGGCGAAAGCGCCATGCCCAGCATTCCTGACTTGAATTCGAACCGCACCAGCAGTTCCACCTTGCAGCCTTGCGGCGCCGCCGGGTCTCCCAGCGGACGAAACTGCCAGGTCCCTTCCAAAGTCTTGAAAGGGCCATCCAATAGCCGCATCTCCAACCGCTCACCCGGTATTCGCGTATTCCGGGTGGTGAAACTGGACCCCACGGGGCCCTTGGCGATGTCGATGGCCGCCTCGATGGTGTCGCCGTCGTCCTTGAGAATACGGGCGCTGGGGCACCACGGCAGGAACTCCGGGTACCGGGGAACGTCGTTCACCAAGACGTCCATTTCAGACGGGGTATAGGGCACCAAAGCCTGTCTTCGTACTTCGCGCATGCGGAGAGTGTAAATTACGCGCCCGACCATCACGAGCACGGCCATGGCTGGCAAGCCAAACCAGACCGCCAAACAGGGCAAGACGCCCGAAAAGAAAGAACGTACCGGCCAGTTCGGCAGCATTGCCGTGAACCGGCGGGCGCGGCACGACTATTTCATCGAGGAAAAGTACGAGGCGGGGCTGATGTTGGCCGGCTGGGAAGTGAAGAGCCTGCGCGCCGGGCGCGTCCAGTTGGCCGAAGCTTATGTGGTGATTAAAAACGAGGAAGGTTGGCTGTTGGGTGCGCACCTGACGCCGCTCAACAGCGCCTCTACGCACGTGATCGCTACCCCCACGCGTAACCGCAAGCTGCTGATGAAGCGGCGCGAACTCGACCACTTGGTGGGCGCGGTGGACCGCAAGGGCTACACCCTCGTACCGCTGAGCCTTTACTGGAAGGACGGTCGCGCCAAACTGGAACTGGGCCTGGCCAAAGGCAAGGCGGAACACGACAAGCGCGCCACGGAGAAGGACAAGGATTGGAAGCGCGAGAAGAGCCGCGTCCTGAAGGACCGGAACCGCTAGCCGCGGCGAGTCGGGAGCAAGCTCCCGACTAGAGGGAGGCTGGCTTTAGGCGCCGTTGACGGGCGCGCGAGGCGCGTCGTTAGGCAGCGTGCCAGTGGGCAACTCTACCTTGGCCACCTTGTCGTTATCGAAGTGCACCACGAACTCGCGGCGCTCCGTCTTGCGGGCCTTGCCGTCGTGGAACAGGTAGAGGTATTCCCACCGGTTGTTGTTGAACAGGTCCGGAACTTGCGGGGTTCCGAGCAGGAACCGCACCTGCGCGCGGGTCATGCCGATCTGCACTTGGTCCACGGTCTTTTGTTCGAGGAAGTTCCCCTGCGGGATGTTCACCCGGTAGACGCAGCCGGCAAGCGGCAGGGCGGCGAGGGCCAGCGCCAGCACTAGGCCGGCACGGGGAAGCTTGGCAGACAGGTTGCGGGGGTTCATGGTGTCGCTCATCATACCCGAGGAGTGCCCCGTGGGGGCGCGAAGGAGTGGTGCCGTGGAACAACAAGACCTGCGCAATGCCGGGCTGAAGGTAACGATGCCGCGGGTGAAGATCCTCGACATCCTGGCCGGTAACGCCGCCCGGCACCTCAGCGCTGAAGATATCTACCGTCAGTTGCTCGAGTCCAACGAGGACATTGGGCTGGCCACCGTTTACCGCGTGCTGACGCAGTTCGAGGCTGCTGGGCTGGTATCACGCCACCATTTCGAAGGCGGTATGGCCGTCTTCGAACTGAACCGCGGCGAGCACCACGACCATATCGTCTGTGTGGACTGCGGGCGCGTCGAAGAGTTCAGCGACCATGGCATTGAACAGCGGCAGGATGCCATTGCGGCGGAGCGCGGGTTCGAGATAGCCGACCACGCGCTTATTCTTTACGCGCACTGCCGCCGCGAGAATTGCCCGCACCGCGCCGCGGTGCCGCCAACGGTTTAACCGGCGGCTTCGCCTTAGCCTGCGGTTTGGCCACCGCGGCGGCGGCTTCGCGCTCGCGGGCGCCCAGCATTTCGCGGGCGTGTTCGCGGGCAGCTTGGGTAAGCTCCACGCCCCCTAGCATGCGAGCCAGTTCTTCGACCCGTTCCTCGGCGCCTAGTGCTGCCAACGTGGTGCGACTGGTCTTGCCATCCGTCAGTTTGGCCACGCGTACGTGGTGGTCTGCCTGGCTGGCCACTTGTGCCAAGTGCGTGACGCACAACACCTGGCCGCGGGTGCCCAAGGCATGGAGTTGGCGGCCTACGCGTTCTGCCACGCCACCACCAACGCCGGCGTCCACCTCGTCGAAGATCATGCAAAGGCGCCCTTGGCTGCCGGTGGCTGCGGCTACTTGCACCGCCAAGCTGATACGCGAGAGTTCGCCGCCAGAGGCCACCTTGGCCACCGGCTTCGGCGGCTGCCCCGGGTTGGCGGAGACCAGGAACTCGACTTCGTCCAGGCCCTCCGGCGCCGGCTCGGCGCCCTCCCGCGGGCGTACCTCAATGACGAACGTGCCGCCGGGCATGCCGAGCACTTTCATCAGAGAAGTGACTTGCTGCCCGAGGTCTGTGCTGGCTGCATGGCGCGCCTGCGTGAGGGCGGCAGCGGCACGCCCGTAGTCCTTGCGCAGCGCGGATAACTGCTGCTCCAGTGCCACCACCGTCGTCTCGGCATTTTCCAGCCGCGCCAACTCGGTTTGCAGTGCCAGCAGTTGTGCTGGCAGTTCCTCGGGCGTCAGTCGGTGCTTACGGGCCAGTTCGTCGACGGAGCCGATACGGTTTTCCACATAGGTCTGTCGCCGCGGGTCTACCTCGAGCGTGTCGAGATACCCGGACAGGGCCGCACCGGCTTCTTTCAATTGGATGAGTGCTTCAGACAGCAGGCTTTCCACGGGCTGCAACTTGCTGTCGAACTCACTCACCGTGCGAACCTGGGCGAGCGCACGGCTGGCCAAGGCATGGGCGTCCTGGTTGTCGCCTTCGTAGGTCAGCGCCAGCGCTGCCTGTGCCGCCTCGGCCAGACGAGACCGATTCGCGAGGCGCGCATGTTCGGCGAGCAGTTCGGCGACCTCGCCTTCCTTGAGACCCAGCGCTTCCAGTTCGCGCACTTGGTAACGCAGCAATTCGAGGCGAGAGTCGCGGTCCGCCGCGGCAGTGCGCAGCGCAGCCACTTCTGCTGCCAACGCGCGGTGTTCCCTCGCCAATGTCTGTATTGGTGCCAGCAAGGCACTGTGGTCGCCATGGGCATCGAGCA
Source organism: Janthinobacterium lividum (assembly GCA_943327025.2). Lineage (GTDB taxonomy): Bacteria > Pseudomonadota > Gammaproteobacteria > Steroidobacterales > Steroidobacteraceae > CAIOHZ01. The sequence goes on along the minus strand of CALPVO020000157.1, from coordinate 1,840 downwards.
AGCCACGCTGTGCCTCGCGGCGCATGAGCGACAAGAATTCTTGCTGCCCGTGAATATCGATCAGCAATTGACCGAGTTCGCGAACAGCGCTCAGGGGTAACAGTTGCCCGTTCACCCAGACGCGAGAGCGGCCTTCAGACCCGATGACCCGTCGCAGTAGCAGTTCATCTTCGGCCGCGATGGACTGTGCCTCCAGCCACTCGGCCACGCCCTCCAATCCGCGCGGGTCGAATGTAGCGGTGACCTCCGCGCGCTCGGCTCCGTGACGAACGACATCGGCGGTGGCCCGGCCGCCAATGGCCAGCATGACGGCATCGACCAAGATGGACTTGCCGGCGCCGGTTTCGCCGGTGAGCGCCGTCAGTCCGGACCGCAACTCGAGGTCGACGGCATCGATGATGGCGAAATCGCGGATGGAGAGATGGGTAAGCATGGCGTTTGGCGGGGGTTAGTCCGAGGGGCCGTCTTGGGGTACCGGGTGCGCGCCGCGGCCCCAGTGGAGCTTCGAGCGCAGTACGCGGAAGTAGTCGTAGCCGGGCGGGTGCAGCAGCGCTAGCCTGGCGGAAGAGGGACCAACGGTCAGCAGTCCCCCGGGAACCATTTCGCCCAGGGTGACGCCGTCGCAGATGACAACAGCGCGCGCCCGAACGCGAGGCACCAAACGCACCTCCACCCGAGACTCACGTCGCAGCACCAGGGGCCGGTCGCTGAGGGTGTGGGGGCAGATGGGTACCACCACGATGACGTCGAGATCTGGTTGGAGAATGGGGCCGCCACAGGACAGCGCATAGGCAGTGGAGCCGGTGGCCGTGGCGACGATGAGTCCGTCGCCACCGTGCGTGTTCACGTAGCGTCCGTCCACCGAAGACTCGAGGTCGAGCATGCGGCCGGGCTGGTCGTTCTGCAGCACCACATCGTTCAGGGCTAGCATGGAGCGAGCGGCCGTACCGGGCGTTTCCAGTCGCGCTTCCAGTAACCGGCGTTCGTCCCGTTCGAAATCGCCGCCTAGCACTTCGTCCAAACGTTCAGCCATTTCCCCGGGGCGGATGTCCGCCAGAAAGCCGAGGCGACCACGGTTCACGCCGAGCACCGGGCAGGGCTCGGGGGCAGCCAAAGCCAGGCGCGCCGCATGAAGCAAGGTGCCGTCGCCGCCGATGGCCAGCAGCAATTCCGCCGTGTTGGCGAAATGCGCCTCGGGGACGCGATTTACGTAGGCGGGCAAGCCGTTGGCCAGCGCCGGGTCGACCAGTACTTGTCGCCCACGGGCATGCAGATGGCTGGCGATATCCGCCACCAAAGTGGTGATGCGTTCGTCGTCGGCACGGCCCACCAGGGCGACGGTTTGGAACACGCGAGCAACCTGCAATGACGCGACCGGAAATAGGTCACGTTAGAGCAAACTTATAACATGGGGCGATGTCAGGCGGGACAGCGCATTCTTGCGGAGTATGATGCGAAACACGGCTGGAAGTCGTCGGACTACAGGAGGGCTCGGGTGCCCTATGCGAACTGCGTATGCGAACTGAAGGTGGCGATGAGTTGAACGAACGGTCCTCGCACTTGTTGCGGGTGCTGGTGGAAAGCTATATCCGCGACGGCGAGCCCGTGGGGTCCCGCACGCTTTCCCGTGAATCCGGCCTCACCATCAGCAGCGCCACCATCCGCAATGTCATGGCAGACCTCGAAGATTTAGGCTTCGTAGCCTCGCCCCACACCTCGGCAGGGCGCGTACCGACCGACAAGGGCTACCGGTTTTTCGTGAACGCCCTGATGCGCCACGGCGGCGGCGCTGCCATGGCGGAAAGCGCTCCCGAGGCTGCCGAACTCGGGCGTCGCCTGC
>CALPVO020000156.1 GCA_943327025.2 Janthinobacterium lividum | reverse complement strand
GGGGAAGTGCCCGAGAGTCTGCGCGACAAGCGGGTGCTGTCGCTCGACATGGGCTCGCTCATCGCCGGCGCCAAGTTCCGTGGCGAGTTTGAAGAGCGACTGAAGAGCGTGCTGAACGAACTCGCCAAGCAGGAAGGCCGGGTCATCCTGTTCATCGACGAATTGCACACCATGGTCGGTGCGGGCAAGGCCGAGGGCGCCATGGATGCGGGCAATATGCTCAAGCCGGCGCTGGCGCGCGGTGAGTTGCATTGCGTAGGCGCCACCACGCTCGATGAGTACCGCAAGTATGTGGAGAAGGACGCGGCGCTAGAGAGACGCTTCCAGAAAGTGCTGGTAGACCAGCCTTCGGTCGAAGACACCATCGCTATTTTGCGAGGCTTGAAAGAACGCTACGAACTCCACCACAAGGTGGATATCACGGACCCGGCCATCGTGGCTGCCGCGACGCTCTCCCACCGTTACATTGCCGATCGCCAGTTGCCCGACAAGGCTATCGACCTGATTGACGAGGCCGCATCGCGTATCCGCATGGAAATCGATTCCAAGCCGGAATCGCTAGACCGTCTCGAGCGGCGCTTGGTGCAGTTGAAGATCGAGCGCGAGGCCGTCAAGAAAGAGACGGACGATGCTTCGCGCAAGCGCATGGAGCAACTCGAGGAATCCATCAGCGAGCTCGGCAAGGAATACGCCGACCTCGAGGAAGTATGGAAGGCCGAGAAGGCCATTCTCCAGGGTGCCTCCGCTATCAAAGAGCAGCTCGAGGCGGCCCGTTTCGAGTACGAAGCCGCGCGGCGCCAAAACGATTTGGCCAAGCTTTCCGAGTTGCAGTACGGGCGCATACCGGAGCTCGAGAAGCGCTTGCTGGCCGCGCATGAAGCCGAAGGCAAGGAGCGCACATTGGTGCGCAACAAAGTCACCGACGAGGAAATTGCCGAGGTGGTTTCCAAGTGGACCGGTATCCCCGTGTCCAAGATGCTCGAAGGCGAGCGCGAAAAACTGCTGCGCATGGAGCAGGTGATTGGGCAGCGGGTGGTGGGGCAAACAGAAGCCGTGGGTGCCGTCGCCGATGCCATCCGCCGTTCGCGTGCCGGTCTTGCGGACCCGCAGCGCCCGAATGGCAGCTTCCTGTTCCTGGGTCCCACGGGCGTGGGTAAAACGGAACTCTGCAAAGCGCTCGCGAATTTCCTGTTCGATACCGACGAGGCGATGGTGCGCATCGACATGTCGGAGTTCATGGAAAAGCATTCCGTGGCGCGGCTCATTGGCGCGCCTCCGGGCTATGTCGGCTATGAAGAGGGCGGCTATCTCACGGAACTCGTCCGGCGCAAACCCTATTCGGTGGTGCTGCTCGACGAGATCGAGAAGGCGCACCCGGATGTCTTCAACGTGTTGCTGCAGGTATTGGATGACGGCCGTCTGACCGACGGGCAGGGTCGCACCGTGGACTTCCGCAACACGGTCATCATCATGACCTCGAACCTTGGTAGCCAACTCATTCAGGAAAAGGCCGCCGAAGGGGATTACGAGGATATGAAGGAGGCCGTGCTCGAAGTGGTTCAATCCCATTTCCGCCCGGAGTTCCTCAACCGTATCGACGAAGTAGTGGTGTTCCATCCGCTCGATCGCGCGCAGATTCGCGCCATCGTGGATATCCAGTTGGCGACCTTGCGTTCCCGTCTCGCCGACCGCGATCTGGCCTTGGCACTGACGGACGCGGCTTGCGACCGCTTGGCCGAGGCCGGTTTCGACCCGGTATACGGCGCTCGGCCGCTGAAGCGGGTCATTCAGCAACAGCTGGAAAATCCGCTGGCGCAACGCATCCTGAAGGGCGAATTTCTGCCCGGCGACCACATCGACGTGTCGGCAGTAGGCCCGGAGGGGCGCGCAGGGCTCTCATTCAGCGTCCGCAAGGCGTAAAATCGCAGGCTTCCCGGAGGAACCATGCCCTTTTACGAGTACGAATGCGCTGCCTGTGGCCACTACCACGAGGCCATGCAGAAGATGTCCGATGCGCCGCTGAAGGCCTGCCCTGCCTGTGGCAAGCCGCGTTTGGTGCGGCTCATCTCGGCCCCGCAGTTCCGCCTGAAGGGAGCCGGCTGGTATGAAACCGACTTCAAGGGCGCTGCGGATGCCAAACGCAATCTCGCCGATTCGGCAGAGCCCGCCGTCAAGGCGGACGATGCCAAGGAAGACAAAGTGCGCGTGAAACCGTCCAAGCTTGCGGCGGGTGCTCGCAAGGCTGCTACGTCCGTCAAGAAGGCGCAGAAGAAGGTGGCCAAGCCGGTCGCCAAGAAGGCCTCCAAGACGAAAGCGGTCAAGAAGGCGGCCAAGAAGCCGGCGAAAAAGACAGCCAGCAAGCCGGCCGCCGGGAAAAAAGGAGCGGCCAAGAAGAAGGCCGCCGCCCGCACGGCCACTCGCCCGAAGTAGGCGACCAAAGTAGAGGAAGGGGGCGGCTTCTTGCGCTGCAAGGGGCCCGCCCGTTACCCTAGACGGCTATTTTCCAACCCTTTTCAGTTGCCGTCGCCCCTGTGGGCCGGCGGTGCCTTGGTGCTTTCCCATGCGTACCCATTACTGCGGTCAGGTCAATGAAACCCTAATCGGCCAGACGGTTTCCGTCGCGGGCTGGGTGGGGCGGCGACGTGACCATGGCGGTGTCATTTTCATTGACCTGCGCGACCGTGAAGGCCTGCTACAGGTGGTGTTCGATCCGGACCGTGCCGATATCTTCCGCGAGGCGGAGCGCGTGCGTGGTGAGTTCGTGTTGCAGGTGAAAGGCGTGGTGCGTCAGCGCCCGGCCGGCACCGCGAATGCGAACCTCGGCACGGGGCAGGTGGAAATGCTGGCCCACGAATTGGTGGTGTTGAACCGCTCCGAGCCGCTGCCATTCCAGTTGGACGAGCACGTGAGCGAAGAGGTGCGCCTGAAGTACCGCTATCTCGACTTACGTCGTGACGTCATGCAGCAGCGCATCATGCTGCGCCATCAGTCCACTCGCGCCATCCGCCAGTATCTGGACGATAGCGGCTTCATCGACATCGAAACGCCGATGCTCACCAAGGCGACGCCGGAAGGTGCGCGCGACTACCTCGTGCCTAGCCGGACGCATCCTGGCAGCTTCTTTGCTTTGCCGCAGTCGCCGCAGATCTTCAAGCAGTTGCTCATGGTTAGTGGCTTCGACCGCTACTACCAGATCGTTCGCTGCTTCCGCGACGAAGATCTCCGTGCTGACCGCCAGCCCGACTTCACGCAGGTGGATATCGAGACGTCTTTCCTCTCGCAGGACCAGATCATGGACATCATGGAGGGGTTGGCCCGACACCTCTTCAAGTCCGTGAAGAACGTCGACCTGCCGAATCCGTTCCCGCGCCTGCCGTACTCCGAAGCCATCCGCCGCTTTGCCTCGGACAAGCCGGATATGCGCATTCCGCTCGAGTTGGTCGATGTGGCTGATCTCGTGGCCGGTTGTGACTTCAAAGTGTTCGCTGGCCCCGCCAATGACGCCAAGGGCCGCGTGGCGGCGCTGTGCGTGCCTAAGGGCGGCGAGTTGTCACGCAAGGAAATCGACGACTACACGGCTTTCGTGGGTCGTTACGGCGCCAAGGGTTTGGCCTATGTGAAGGTGAACGAGGTGGCGAAGGGCCGCGAAGGTCTGCAGTCGCCCATCCTCAAGTTCCTTTCCGACGAGGCCGTGGCTGGCATTCTTTCACGCACGGGCGCGAAGGATGGCGATCTCATCTTCTTCGGTGCGGACAAGGCCAAGGTGGTCAACGATGCCCTCGGCGCGCTGCGCTTGAAGCTCGGTCAGGACCGCGGTCTGGTGCAGGGCGAATGGGCGCCGCTGTGGGTCGTCGATTTCCCCATGTTCGAGTTCGACGAGGATGAGCAGCGTTGGAACGCCATGCACCATCCGTTCACCTCACCGCTGAACCTCGACGCGGCCGCCCTCGAGGCGAACCCAGGCGAAGCTTTGGCCATGGCCTATGACATGGTGCTTAACGGCTCCGAGATTGGGGGCGGTTCGGTGCGTATCTACCGCCAGGACTTGCAGAGCACGGTATTCCGTATGCTCGGCATCGGCGCGGAAGAAGCGGAAGAGAAGTTCGGCTTCCTGCTGCAGGCACTGCAGTACGGCGCGCCGCCGCACGGTGGCATTGCCTTCGGTCTCGACCGTCTCGTCATGCTCATGTCGGGCGCCGACAGCATCCGCGACGTCATCGCCTTCCCGAAGACCCAGAATGCCGGGTGCCCGCTTACCGACGCACCGACGCCCGCCAGCGAGAAGCAATTGCGCGAACTGCACATCCGCGTGCGGACGCCGCCGCAGTTGGTGGCGGGGGCGCAAGGTGCCGGCCCGGCCTGAAGCCGGCCACTGCATCGTCGTCCATGGCTTATGGATGACGGGGTTGGAACTGCTGCCCCTACGGCAGCGGTTAAGCCACGACTTCGGTCTGGAGACGCACCAGTTCCAGTACTCCAGCCTGTTTGGGGACGAGGCGGGTACTGCTGCGCGCCTCGCAGCACTCGCCCATTCCTTGTCGGCGCCGGTGCATTTCCTCGGGCATAGCCTGGGGGGGTTGCTCATCCTCGACTTGTTCGAGCGGCAAGGGGCTTCGCTGCCCCCTGGGCGCGTGGTGCTGATGGGTTCGCCGGTCAATGGTGCCGAAGCGGCACGAACCCTCTCGGGTTGGCCGGGCATGCGGACGCTGCTCGGGGCCATGCCGCACCGGCAATTGGTTGAAGCACCCCGTCGCGTTTGGCGGCAACCACGCGCACTGGGCGTCATCGCCGGGACGACACCGCTGGGGCTCGGGTTGGTGACTGGTGGCTTCGATGGCCCGAACGACGGCACGGTGCAGGTGGTGGAAACGCAGCTGGAGGGCTGTACTGCCATGGTGACTCTGCCGGTCGCACATGCAGGGATGGGTTTGTCCAAGGAAGTGGCGCGTCAGGCGGGCACGTTCCTGACTACCGGAGAGTTTGACTGAGCCTGTCGCTTGAGGTGGTCCGCCAAGCGCACTGCCAAGGCCACGATCGTCAACGTGGGGTTGGCTTGGCTGGAGGTTGGAAAAGTGGCGCTGCCTGCGACAAAGAGATTGCTCACGCCATGAATTCGACCGTCGGCATTCACTACGCTCGTTCGCGGGTCATCGCCCATGCGGGTGGTCCCGATGTGGTGCCCCCCATAGGCGCCATCGCGCAGGATTTCCGCCTCGAGTTCGGCGGCATCGTAGGTAAACGTGCCGATGCCTGAATCACGGACATCGCGGGAAAATAGCGCTAGTGAGCAGCGGACGGTGTGGATGTCCCAAGGCGTGTAACGCCAGTCCACGTGCAGCTGCGGCATCCCAAGCGCATCCCTTTGCCCATCTAGTCGAACCCGACTGGCCGATTGAGGCTGCTGTTCGGAGTGGAAATCCAGACTGAAACGACGAGTCTTCGGCCAGACGACAATCGATGGCAGCTTGCGCGAGGCCAGTTGTCGGTAGCGGTACCAGTTCCACAGGAATGCCGCGGTATCGGCGGGGTCGGCACAGACATTGGCTACATGTGCAAGCCATTGCCGCCACGTGGCGCCCTCTTCGCCATGCAAGCGCTTGGCGTATTCGTAGGGGATGAACGGCTTGGCCAGATAAAGCAGCGACAGTATCCCCGTCTCGTGTCGCGGGTCTGTGATGCGTGGATGGTGCAAGCGCGCAATGAAATTGCCGATGCCGAGACGGCGTTGCGCGGCGGCATTCAGTGCGAAGCGGCGGCGACAATACACGCCGCCCTCGGCTAGGTCATACCCGTGGCTGATGGCCATTGTCTGATCGTGGAGTTCGAGTGTGCCTACGGTTCCCGCGATATGACACATGTAGTTGCGTCCCACGAGATCGCGATC
>CALPVO020000155.1 GCA_943327025.2 Janthinobacterium lividum | reverse complement strand
TAACCCGTGTTCCACAAGTAACCGGTGTTCCAGAGGTAGCCCGTGTTCCACAAGTAACCGGTGTTCCAGAGGTAGCCCGTGTTCCACAAGTAACCGGTGTTCCACAGGTAGCCCGTGTTCCACAGGTAGCCATCAGCGTTCAGGGCGCCCACGTTCTCTCCACTGCGAACGTCCATGATGTAGAAGTTGCCAGCGGCGTCGCGGTTCGCCGGGCCACCGTAGTGTTGGGTACCGGCGAGGTCGGCGGTGATATCCATACCGACATTAGCGCACCCCGTGGCGTTGCTGTAGAGCACAGCCGTCGGTGCATCGACAAGGCCAGCACCCTGCTGGAAGATGCTGTAAGCCAGCCTACCATCCGGCCGGGTAGCCGCGCGGCCACTACTCATGATTTTGCACTTCACCTCGTCCGGGGTCCAAGTGGGATTGGCCTGCAACGCCAAGGCCACCACGCCCGAGATGACGGCCGCCGACTGCGACGTGCCGGACATATAGAAGTGCCCAGCCTTCATGACTTGCGCGGGGAACCGCGCGGCGAGGAAACTGGCCGGCGGCGCAAGGCCCACCAACTTGGCGCCGGGCGCGACGATGTCCGGCTTCACGAAGCCTTCACGAGTCGGGCCGGCGGCCGAAAACGGCGCCAGAAAGTCGTCCGAGGAAATGGAGGGCGTGCCATTGTCGGACATCGAGCCAGCCGTAATGACATAGGGCGTATTGCCCGGGACGCCGATGGTCATGGCGGTCGGTCCGGCATTGCCGGCCGCAGCCACAACGACAATGCCCGCCTTCCAGGCAGCCATCACGGCCAGGTTAAGCGGGTCGTCCCAGTAAGCTGACTGCGGGGTTGCGCTGAACGACAGGTTCAGTACGCGGATATTGAAGGCTTGACGGTTGGCAACCACCCAGTCGATGGCACGGATGACATCGAAGTAGCGGCCGGAACCGTCCTTGTTGAAGGCGCGTACGGATACCAGTTTCACGCTAGGGGCGATGCCCTCGTACTTGCCGGTGGCCCAGGTGTCACTGCTCGCGAGAATGGAGGTGACATGCGTGCCGTGGCCGCTCGGGTCCCCGAAGCCCTTTAGGTAGCGCGTGCTGATGGGCGCCTTGGGGTCGGTATTGTCGGGCTGGGTAGCGTCGTATTCAGCCATGATGCGGCTGTTGCCCCAAGGGTCCAGCGCGAGCGGTTCCGTCGCCCAGATTCCCGTGTCCACCACCGCCACGCCGATTCCCTTGCCAGTAATGCCGGCAGCGTGGAGTTCGTTCGCACCGGTTTCGAGGACGTAATCCGTCTTGAGTCCCGCACCCGCCACGTAGATGGGGGCATCGGCAAAGAATTTCAGGCGAGCTTCCTTGCGCAGTGCCGCCAGCTGGTTGGGGGTGAGTTCGGCGCCACCACCACGGATGAGCGCCAAGCCACCGAGCCAACGGCCACCTACCGCCTCTACCGCGCGCTGAACAGCGGCAACGCTGGCGCCCTGCAGGAGGTAGCGCTGCGGAGCGCCCGTGTCCTGCGGCGGCACTGACCGGGCCGACTTGTGATACCGCAACGGGAGCGCACCCTTGGCGCCTATGGCGACCGTCTGCGCGGCTAGCGGCTGCGAAACTGGTTGGCCGCCCGACAGATAGACCGCCAAGGCGATAGCCAAAGCGCAAGCAGACAGAACCCACCGCAAGGGGTGTTTGGGGGCAGCGTACGACATCAGAGGACTCCGGAGTGCGTCTCAACGAACAGCTTAGACGTTGTTATCGACGTACATCATTCACTAAATTTTTCGTTTTTGTGCAGTTTTTCTAATTATTTATTCACGTTTTTTTTACGCGATTTCGAATTTTCCCCAAAGGGCAGAAAAAGTCCCTCTACGCCTTCGTTGAATAGCGCTGCGTCGCCTTCTGCAAATTCTTGAAAAACAATCGTTTACGAAAACTTCACGAAATTCTTGTCAGACAACGCTTGCTGTAGCGCAGCAAGCAAGTCGCCGTGAATCGGTAACTCAAAAACCGGGGCGACAGACCAGTCGTAGACCCACGGATGCCCGGTTTGCGCAAATTCGGGCTCGTCGGCATAGCGCGGAAACACGTGCGCATGCAGGGCCGGCGCCAGATTGCCGTACATGGCGTAGTTCACCCGCAAGGCACCAGTGACGGCCAACACCACATCACCCAGCGCAGCCATATCGACCAGAAACTGCCCGCGGTGCGCCAGGTCCATGTCATTCAGGTGGGGCGGCACCGGGTCTGGCAGAAGCAGGCAGTAACCCCGCAGCACCTGCGGATCTCCCATGACCGCCCAACCAGAAGTCATGCGGCCAAGACAAGTGGGATCGCGCCCTTCGCGGCAAGCCGCCACGCGCCGATGGATGACCGTTGGCATGACCGGGCTCCTACGGCGCCGCGTGGGCGGCACGTACAGCCGCAATCTGGGCGACGGTCACCGGTGCGGCCGTGTTGCCCCAGCTAGTACGTACATGGGTCAGCACGGCGGCCAGTTCCTCGTCCTTCAGGTAAGTGAACTGCGGCATCATCGAGCGGTACTTTCCTGCCGGAGAAGTGGCCGGGCGCACCCCTAACACTACCCAAGCGGCCAAGGCGGCTGGATCGCCGTTCACGGTTGCGCTGTTCGGCAAGGCCGGCTGCATGCCCATGCCCTGCCCCGTGGGGCCATGGCAACCGACACAGTTCTGCAGGTAGACGCTGCTACCGGGGGTTTGTGCCAGAGGCCCAGCCCCACCCTGACCGCCACCGCAGGCCGTTAGCCCAAGCATGGCCAGACCGAGAGCCAGAACCGAGGAGAAGACCCGCGCTCGCGCCAAACCCACATTTCGCATAGGCATCCGTGTGCTCCCGTATTAACTGAGTGGCGCCAACAGTGCAGGATTGCCGCGAGCGCCATCAAACGCTGCGACTATACCGACACCACCCTCAGGCTGTATCCATGCCACGTGCTTATCGTCTTTCCTGCCTGTTGGTTTTGCTATTGCAAACCACCCAGGTGGCTGTAGCTCAGGTAGCCCCGCAGGAACAGGCCTTGCGCAACGCCATGCTGGCGGCCGCCACGGTGGGCTTGAACCCGGCGGACTACACCAGCCCCGACTTCGCGGCGAATCTGCGGCGCTATGTAGCGGACCTGCACTATGGCCGTGTCGACCCGGCCGCAGCGGGGCACGGCTTGCGCACCGACCGTAGCCGGCTCGACGTAGCGGCCACCGTCGCGCAACTGTTGGCCAGCGATGACGTGGCGCGCGACCTTGCAGCTGTGGAACCCACCTTCATTCACTACCACCTGCTCAAAGCAGCATTGGCGCGCTACCGGGTTCTGGCGCAAGACGTAACGCTGACCGAATTGCCGTCGCTACCGAGCGGCGTAACGACGCTGCGGTCAGGTATGCCCTGGACGGGAGCCGCCGCCCTGGCCCGCTTGCTGCAAAAGCTAGGCGACTGGCCCACCGGCCGTGCCGTGACGCACGGCGATGTTTACACGCAGACCCATGCCAGCGCTGTGCAGCATTTCCAATGGCGGCACTTGCTGGCCACCGATGGCGCCTTGGGCCCCGCCACCTGGCGCGAGCTCACCACACCCCTAAGCGCCCGGGTGCGCACCATGGAACTGACCATGGAACGTTGGCGCTGGGTGCCACCACACCTGCATGAAGCACCCATCGTGGTGAACATCCCGGAGTTCCGGTTATTCGCCTGGGAAACCCCGGAAGACGAAGAAACCCGGCTGCTGAAACTCGAAGTGATTGTCGGTGAGCGTTACCTGAACAAGCACACGCCCGTCTTCGAGGGCAGCCTGCGCTATCTGGTATTTCGCCCTTACTGGGATGTACCCCACAGCATTGCCGTGAAAGAACTGCTGCCGAAAATTCGCCACGACCGCGGCTATCTCGCGCGTGAACAGCTGGAAGTGGTGCGCGGGTTCGGCAATCGCGCCAGTCGCGTCCCTGCCACTGCAGCGAACCTCGCGGCCGTGGTCACCGGCCAACTGCGCCTGCGCCAACGGCCTGGCGCCGACAACGCCTTGGGGTTGGTGAAATTCATGCTGCCGAACCCCTACAACGTCTATCTGCATTCCACCCCTGCACAAGCGTTGTTCGCGAAGCCTTCGCGGGCTTTCAGCCATGGCTGCGTGCGGGTACAAGACGCGGCGAAGTTGGCGGCTTTCCTGCTGCGCGACAACCCGGACTGGAATGCGGAGCGTATTGCCGCAGCGATGGCGGACGAGTCGACGAATTCACGCATCGTGCCGTTAGCGAAACCAGTGCCGGTGTATTTCGTCTACGCGACGGCCATGGCAGCGCGCGATGGGCTACGTTTCTTCCCGGATGTCTATGGGCACGACGCGGACCTAGACCGGTTGCTCCGCGATGGCTCGCCGGCAGAGCTTCAACTGCCCCAGTGACGAACGCGTCCCGTGTCGAGATGCACGAACTGGGAGGCCGTATAGAGCCCCACTCCGCCGCGCTGCAGACTCAAGCCTGCGGCATGCAACCGCTTCACGCTCACGCCCACCATGCGCACATCGACGGCACGGCCTTCCAGATGCAAGCTATGTTGTGCGACGCCGGTCCTCGTGGACCGACCGCGTAGATATGCATTCGTTTTCGGCGAACGGTAGCCACAGATGACCTCGAATTCGGGGTCGCGGTCGAGTGTTACCGCGACTTCGTGCAACAGGTCGAACAAGCCGGTATCGAGCGGATGTTCATGGCCGGTACGGAAATCGCGGAAGAAGTGTTGCAAGCGTGCCAGCACCTCAGGCGCGCGACTGCCGGCCTGAAAGAACGGGAACACTCCGCTTTCCGCCGTATGCACATTGTGGAGCCGCAGCACGCGCGTGCTGCCACCATGGGCTTCCGCCCAAGCGCGTGCCGGCGCCAAAGGCGCCACGACACTACCAGCCAACAGCGCGCCGGAACCCTGAAGGAACCGCCGACGTAACGGGGAAGGGGGTGCAGACATGCGCGGAGGTTGCCGCAAAGCAGGCTCGAGAGCAACCCGCAAAATGCCTGAGTACGTTGGCGTACTCAGGCTATGCGTTTCGGACCGCGTAACCGTGAACTACGGCGCATTAACCGCCGTTGACAGCCACGATACGAGCGCGCGGAAAGAAGTTGAAGTCCGTGGCCGAAGCACAGGTATAGGCACCCATCATGCGGCCCACGAGCAAATCTCCGGCATGGAGTTCCGGCAGCGGCAAGCCTTCCGCTACTACGTCAATGCTGTCGCAAGTGGGGCCAGCCAAGACTGCCGGATGTTTGGCAAGTTCAGGCGAAGGCGCCGCGCCATTCACGGTCAAGGCCTGCACCGGATAAACGGCGTGGTCGAAAATCTGGCCGCTGAACGAACCGTAAACGCCATCGTCCAGGTAATACCACCACTGCCCGTTACGGCGCGCACGGCCCATGACGCTGGTGATGGCCACACCAGCGGGCGCAGAAATGAACCGACCCGGCTCCGCGATAACGCGAACGTCCTGCGGCAGAGTCGCCAGCGCCGCGACGATGGGTGCACAGAACTGCTCGATGGGCATAGCCCCTTCGTGATACTCCACCGGAAACCCGCCGCCGATATCGAGCGTGCCCAGTGCATGACCGGCAGCACGTGCCGCCGTGATGAGGCCGGCACAAGCTTCCACCGCCAGTACGTGCATGGCGGGCGAAGAGGCCTGCGAACCTACATGGAACGACAGGCCGATGACCGCAGTCCCCTGCGCCCGCGCCGCGTCGAGCAAAGCGAGAACGTCTTCTGGTTCACAACCGAACTTGCGCGATAAATCGCACTTAGCTTCCGGGTTGCGAAACGCCACGCGCAACAACAACTGCGCTTGCGGGTAGGGTACGAACTTCGCGATCTCGTCGGGGTTGTCCGCAACGAACGTCAC
>CALPVO020000154.1 GCA_943327025.2 Janthinobacterium lividum | reverse complement strand
TGGGGGTTGGGATGTGGGCATGATGTTCGTCTCGCCGCAGCACCTCCATGGCCAGAAACTGTCTGCCAATGCCGGCCTACGGCTCGCCCGCAGTGTGCGTTGCGGCCGAGCAGAACTGTGGCTGGGTCTGGGCTACTGGGCGCACAGTTCGGACTCGTTCGGTCATCGGCAAGTCTTCGAGCTGACCGCCGGGTGGCACGTTTCTTCCCGGGTGGCACTCCGGTTCCGTCATTACAGCAACGCGGGGCAGGCCACACCGAACGTGGGGCAAAACATGGTGACCGCTTCTTGGTCCTTCTAGTAAAACTACCTACCGTTGCATGCCGACGGTATTGTCGGGATTGGTCCGCACCCGCACGGTACCAGCAGCGCGCGGCCCTTAGGCTGCGCCCTCATGTCAGCCCTCCTCTCGTTCGGCTTCGCCCTGAAGCTAGGTCTCAGTTGCGCCGCCGTCGGGTTTTCGAAAAAAACCGACTGGCGGAACCTTGCCATCGACTTCGCCTTCGCGGTGGTATCACTCACCGCCTACGAAAACCTGCTGGGGCTGGGGTACTTCCGCGACCAAACGCTGCTGTTTATCCACGGCGCTTGGCATGTCGATTTGGCTGCCTACCACTTTGCCGCCGAGCCTCGGCTGGGCCTGCCGCCGGGCGCGTTGGCACAGGCGCTCGGGTTCGTGTTCTTCATGGCCATAGCCAGCCACACCAACTACTGGATGCACCGCGCACTCCACGTGCAGCCTTTGTTGTGGCGGCTGCACAAGCTGCACCACAGCCAAAGCCAGTTCACCGGCCTTAGCAACTACCGCAACCACCCGCTCGAGGTGCTGTTTTCGGGCTACGTAGGCGCGCTCATCATCGCGGTGCTCTGCCCCTTCACCAGCGAATACGCCAAGTTCTATGGCTACTTCATTTTCTGTATGGGCGTGTTCACGCACTCGGGTATTCGCACGAATTTGGGGCCGCTGGAATGGATACTGGTATCGCCCATGGCGCACCGCGTGCACCACTCGCTGGACCCGCGGCATGCAGACCACAACTTCGGGTTCGCCTTCAGCGTGTGGGACCGGCTCTATGGCACCTACGTGCACGTGGATGCGAACGAAGAGATAGCACTGGGCGTGCGCGAGTATGTGGGACTGGCGCCGCTGGCCGTGCTGGGGCGCAGCCTTGGCGAGCCGTTTACACCGCTGCGGAAAACGGCACCGTTAGCTACGCCCTTCGCGCCAGAGCACGAATCCGCAAGTGTCAGTAGTTCCGGAAACGCAGGGCCAGCTCGATAACGCGACCCACGCTCGGTTTGCCATCGCTAAGCTGTGGCGCCACCTGATAGCGGCTGGCCGCGGTTCGAAACGCTAGGTCTCGTAGCTCCGGGCTTAAGGACGGCGTTTCAGCGGACGTGCCAGGCTTTGCAGGCGCATTCCCGGCGACGGGTTCTGCCAAACGCGCGCTGCCGCAAAGCAACGAGCCGTCCGCCTCAATGCGGCAAACGGCATTCACCACCATATCGATGTCGCGGTCTTGCGGGGTGCCAAAATGCTGGCGGGCCAGCATGAATACCGGCGCTGCTTGCTCCGGCTGACGCGTGAACACCACCTGCTCCAGCGGTGTGCGCGGCGCTTCTAGGAAATCGACGGGGCGACGGTCGGCCGGGTCGAGCTTCACGCGAAGGGTGCCTACCATGGCTTGCGGGTCATCGCGGTCCACGCCGCTGGTGTCGTAGGCCCGCTCGCGCGCCAGGCGGTGCGCATAAGTTTCCATGATGGCGGAAAGCGGTGCGGCCGGCGGTGTGGTGCCCACGATGTCGCAACCATGCACGCCACCCATCGCGCGGTCGATGCGGCAGCTCAGCGCCACTTCCACCGGGGCCGTCAACGCAGCAATTTCATCGGGCAGCGCCAAGTGTTTCTCGGCAATGCTGGGGGCGTAAACCACCCGCGCCGCGGCCGCATCGAACACCGTGGGTGCCGGCGGCGGAGTTTCGCGGTTCAGCTCCAACTGCAACTCGCAGAGCGAAGCGAAAAAACGCCCATCCACCCTGACACGCTGCCCCTCCTGCCGCTGGAAGGCAGACAGGTCGAAGTTCGGCGGCCTACGGGAGAGCAAGGTCTTGCGGGCACGGGGCTGGCCCTGGTCGTCGAAGGCTTCCACCAACACTCGCGAGCTAGTACCGAATGCCACCAGTTCGCCACTGCTGCTGCCTGCAGTGCCCGTACCCATGGACGGCATGACCACGATGCCATTGGGGCCTTGCTGCGAACGCCACACCAGATTGCCGCCCTTGCCGGGGATGGAGCGTGGTTCGCGGCTAGTGAAGGGCCCGAGTTGCGGCTCCAGAGCGGCAAGCACGCCCAGCATGGCCTGCTCGCAGGCGGGCGCATCCTTCGCCGGCAGCGTGGCTATGAGCACCCAGCGCTGGTGGTAATAGCCTACCTCGGCATGCATGTTGAACCGCGCGCCCGCTACTTCCAGCGGCTGCGTGCTGCGTATGCTGAACACGCGCTGCGTGAACGGGGAAACCTGCTTGGCCTCCCAGCCAGCCGTAGGCGCCGCGGCCTGCAGTTGGGCAATGCTCATGTCCAGCTGCAGCGGACCAAACGCCAACGGCGCGGCCAGCAATACCGCCGCCAGGCTCACGCCACGCTCCACCAAAGCTTCAGCCCCACCAAGGTGAGCACCACCGCCAGCGCTGTGCGCAGCACGCCGTGCGGCAGACGGCTAGAAAGCACAGCGCCCACCATCACCCCGGGTACCGAACCGAGCAGCAAAGTGCCAAGCAAGGCGAAGTCCACGTGGCCGATGACCAAGTGCCCCAGGCCGGCAAACATGGCCAGCGGTACGGCGTGGACGATGTCCGAAGCGATGAGCCGGGGCGGCGTGAGGCGCAGGGGGTAGAGGTACGCCAGAAACACCGCGCCCAAAGCCCCAGCGCCTACGCTGGTGAACGTGACCAGCAAGCCGATGATGACACCCGCCACCACAGTGGCAGGACCCTGTGCGGCCTTGAATTTTTCGGATTGAGTGACGCGTAGGCGCCGACCAGCATCGTGCAGGCGCCGCTGCAGCAGAATACCCACGGCCGTGAACACCACGGCCGCGGCGATCACCAACTTCAGGGCATCCATGGATTCATTGTCCATGGGGTGGAAATGCAGCCAAACCAATGCTGCCGCAGAGGCGGGCAGGCTACCCGCCCACAAGCGCCGGACCACGCCCCAGTCGATGAGGCCGTGGTGGCTATGAATACGGGTGGCAGCAATCTTCGTTAGCGCCGCAAACCACAGGTCGGTACCCACTGCTGTCATGGGCGCCGTGCCGAACAGCAGCAACAGAAGCGGCGTCATGAGGGCGCCGCCGCCCACGCCGGTGAGACCGACCATGGTGCCGGTGACGAAGCCCGCGACGATCTGCAGAAGTTCCATACGGCTATGGTAGCCGCGCACGCATGACAGCGCGAAGAAGCAGTGGTTATCTAGGCCTCACCAAAGAGAGGCTCACGGCGCGCAGGCGGCACTCGTGAGGCAAGCAGCGGCAGCCACGGCTGCGGGGAGCTCCAACGGGCCGGCACCCGAGGCGGGCGCCAGGGGCACACCCACCAGGAAAACAGTGGGCGGTGCGTTAGCCGCACGCGGCAGCAGCCAGTCGCGTACGGCGAAGAGCTTCGCCTTCACATCGCTGGCCGTGGTGTGCCCGGCAACGACATACCAAGAATAGACGCGCCACGGCCGAAACACGGTCTCAGTGCCAATGCCATGGTCGGCATCGACCCCAGCAAAAGCACTAGGGGTGTCGGGCAGTTCGTCACCCAGGCGAATTTTCGGCCGCACATCGGTGTAGCGAAGTGCCACGCCGTTGGCCTTGGCAACCCCGCCGCCCACGCGGTTCCAGTCCCAGCTGTAGGGCTGGTTGCTCTGGCTGACGAATTTGTGGCCGGGCCGGTCGCGCTCGTAACGAATGGCAGCGAGATAAACGGTTTGCTCGGCGCTGCGGTAAGCCGCCACGTCAATGCGGTCCGCACCGGCATATTCCAACGGCGTGGGGAATGTCGCCAAGCCGGCATAAGTGTAGCGGTCGAGCCTTTCGGGAAAGCCGTAAGCCGGCAACTGCCCCTGAACGGAAGACATGGCCTGCGCGGCAGCAAGATAAGCCAATGGCGCCCAAGCAAGCAGCAGCAGCGCACGCAAGCTCGCCCGCAAAGTAGCCGCAGAATGGCTTTGCGGCGTGGCGCTTGGTGCCGGTTCGTTCGAGGGAAGAGCGCCGGAAGGACCCGCTTGTTGCAGGGAAGCATTTGCTACCGCGGCGGGAAGGGACGCCACGCCGGCGAGGCTAGCCGATTCCTGAAAAAAACTACCCACATAAAACAACGCCACTATGACGACGCCGAAGAACAGCCAGCCGTAAACCAAATGGTCAAGTCCGGCGGCGTATTGCAGGTCTGTGAAGTGCGCAATCATGACCATGAGCCACGCGCGCAGGCCGTTGGCCAGCAACGGGGTAAGCACGGCGGCGAGCAGGAACCACAGCTTGCGATTGCGGCTACGGTAGGTGAGGTGGGCAAACAGCAAGCCCAGCGTAACGGTAGCAATAAGGTAGCGAATGCCGCTGCAGGCTTCGGCCACTACGAACTCGCCAGAAGCCATCGTCAGCTGCATACCATCGCGCAGCACGGGAATGCCGCATAAGCGAACTAGCGCCACCGTGATGGTGGCCGTCAGTTCCATGAGCGGCGGCACTAGAAACTCGCCGACTGGCGTGGCCAACAAGCAGAACAGCAACGCAAAACGGTGACGCCTTGCCCAGGCATTGCCGTTCACTGTCCAGGCCAAAGTGGGCACTGCAGCGATGAGCGCGCCCTGTTCGAAGACGGGAATACTGAGCACGCGCGCCATGAACCAAACCATGGCTAGACTGAAGAGCACGCCATGCGGGAGCCAATGCAGAAGACGACTTTGAAGGGTAGCGAAACGATTGGGCCGTGCGTCTGGCGCTACTTCCATTCCCAGACGGATGCGTGCACGTTCGGCTTCCCACACCAGCCAAGCGGCCGCAGGAATAACGATAAGGCAGTGGTTGAACGTGCCGCTGTCCCACCATTGCTGCCACAACGCTGGCAGGCTGGGAGCGAAGCAAAGCCCCACTACCAACGCCGACAACGGCAGCCCCCAAAGGCGCAAAGCCACGAGCATGCTCGCGCCAGAATTCATCAGTTACCGCGCCCCGACTTCTTCCGCCAGCGTCTCGGCTGCACGACGGTCATCGAACATATGGCCGCCACGCAAGGCTTCAGAAACGGCATCGCGCGCGGCCGAACGATTGCTGGTAGCGAAGTACGCCAACGCCAAGTGGTAATGCACCTCTGGGTTGCGCGGAGCAATTTTCGCAGCACGCTCCAGATGGGGCAGCGCCTCCAGCGGCTTACCGACTGCCAAGAACAGTTCCCCATAGGCGTTAAGCACCCGGACGTTGTCACGGTCTAGCTCCAACGCCCGCGCCATGGCTTGCTTCGCGCCTGCAAAATCCGTGACGGAAATAAGCGCGGCGTACTCAGCCAAGGTTTCAGGCTTCTCCCGCTTCGCAAGCTCGGCTTTCACCAGCGCCAGCGCACCAGGGCGGTCGCCGCTATTCAGCAGCACCATCACCTTCTGGTGGAGCAAATGCACCTCGTCGGACACCACCTCGGGCGGTTGTCGCAACTCGAGCAGGCCTCCCCAAGCCAACCACTGCGGATTTTGCTCCGCGCCGTTGAACTGCGACCGAACACGCTGGAATGCTTGCTCGGGGGCTACCGGGTGTTGCCGCAGCGCTTCCATTGCCGCCAACGCCAACGCATTCTCTGGAAGTGCTATGAGCGCATTGCGCAAATACATCTCCGCCTGGCCCACTTGCCCAAGCGCGAGCAGGCTGATGCCGACAACGATTTTCGCCT
>CALPVO020000153.1 GCA_943327025.2 Janthinobacterium lividum | reverse complement strand
GCAGGCCAAATGAGCCGCGTGGTCTCCAGCCGCATTGCCGCCATGAAGGCCGCTGACGAGAAGCTCGAGGTGAAGGGCGCAGTCATGTCCAGCGATGCCTTCTTCCCGTTCCGCGATGGTCTCGACGTGGCCGCGGAATACGGCATCGCAGCCGTCATCCAGCCGGGTGGCTCCATGCGCGACGACGAAGTGATCGCTGCGGCTGATGAACATGGCATGGCCATGGTGTTCACTGGCGTACGCCACTTCCGCCACTAAGCTTTAGTAAACCCCACTCCCACGGCTGTTCGCTGCCGGACAGCCTTCGCAGGAAATAGACCCATGAAAGTGATGGTGATTGGTGGTGGTGGACGCGAACACGCACTGGCCTGGAAACTCGCCCAGTCGCCGCGCGTCAGCGAAGTACTGGTAGCACCCGGCAACCCCGGCACCGCTGCCGAGCCGAAGTGCCGCAACGTGGCGGTTGCCGCAGACGACGTGCCGGGTCTCGTGACCATCGCCGGCGCAGAAGGCGTGGCGCTCACCATCGTCGGCCCCGAGCAGCCCTTGGTCATTGGCGTCGTGGATGCATTCGCCGCCGCCGGCCTGCGCTGCTTTGGTCCGCGCCAAGCCGCTGCACAACTCGAGGGCTCCAAGGCCTTCACCAAGCGTTTCCTCGAACGCCACCACATTCCCACCGCGGCTTACGGCGTCTTCACGCGCGCCAACTTCGATGCGGCGTGGGTGCGCGCACAGCGCGCGCCATTGGTGGTGAAAGCGGACGGTCTCGCCGCCGGCAAGGGCGTCATCATCTGCGCCACGCAGGAAGAAGCCGTCACCACCGTCGAGGAGATGTTCGCCGGTGCCTTCGGCGCGGCTGGCGACACGGTGGTGGTGGAACAGTTCCTTGAAGGCGAAGAAGCGAGCTTCATCGTCATGGTGGATGGCGAGCACGTGCTGCCGCTGGCCACCTCGCAGGACCACAAGCGCGTGGGCGATGGCGATACCGGCCCCAACACCGGCGGCATGGGCGCGTATTCGCCCGCGCCCGTGGTAACGCCTGCTGTTCACGCACGGGCGATGAACGAAGTGATCCTGCCCACCGTGCGCGGCCTTGCGGCGGAAGGCACGCCATACATCGGCTTCCTGTACGCAGGTCTGATGGTAGCGGATGACGGCACGCCCAACGTGCTGGAGTTCAACTGCCGCTTCGGCGACCCGGAAACCCAGCCGGTACTCAGCCGCCTGCAGACCGACTTGGTCGAACTGTGCGAGGCCGGGCTCGACGGCAAGCTGGACCAAGTGACTTGCGACTGGGACCCGCGCCCTGCCGTGGGCGTGGTGCTGGCCGCTGCCGGCTACCCGGAAAGCCCGCGCAAGGGCGATGCCATCACGGGGCTCGACACGGCAGCCAAGCTGCCCGGCAAGGTGTTCCACGCCGGCACCGCGCTGCATGGTGAAACGCTGGTCACCAGCGGTGGTCGCGTCATGTGCGCCGTGGGCCTCGGCAACACCGTGCGCGAAGCACAGCAAGCCGCGTACGCACTGGTGGACGTGGTGGACTACGCCGGCAAGCTAGTGCGCCGCGATATTGGCTACCGGGCTATTGCACGCGAAGAAGCCGCCGGCTGAACCGCCGCTGACATGCTGGCGGTTTCTCCTTAACATCGGGCCTAACAGACATTAGCTAGGTAAGGAGTGACCGCATGACCAACAGTACGAGCCTCATCGCCGCCTGCCTGTCCATGGTAGGACTGGTCGCCTTGGTCGGACTGCGTCTGCTTTACTGCCGCGTCTCAGAACTACGCGGCAAGAGAATCCACCCGCAAGCCACCGCACAGTCGGCACAAATGGCGGCGCTGACTGAAGATTCCCGGGCGGCGGACAACTTCCGCAATCTCTTCGAACTGCCAGTGTTGTTCTACACGCTGGTCGCTGCAGCGCTCGCCCTTGGCCATACGCCCGATTGGCTGGTACAGGGTGCTTGGAGCTTTGTTGCGCTGCGCTATCTCCACTCCTTCATCCAGTGCACGTACAACCGCGTCTTTCATCGCCTCCCTGCGTTCCTCGCCGGCTTTGTCTTGTTGTTGGCGCTCTGGGTAGCCTTCTTCCTTAGCCTGCCAACTGCTTGAGGTAGCCGCCATGCCAAAGAAACCTTTGCTCGTCGTCGTGCTCGTGTTGTTCGGGACGCTGTCAGCATTCGCCCTGCGGGAACATGGCTTCGTGGGCATCTTCCTTTCGCCCTTGGGCAGCCTCGCTTCCACGCAAATCTTCGTCGACCTCGTCATCGCGCTGTCGCTGGTGATGGTCTGGATGTGGCAGGACGCCAAAGCCATGGGCCGCAACGTGTGGCCGTGGATTGCGGCCACGCTCGCGTTCGGTTCTTTCGGCCCGCTTCTCTATCTGCTGACGCGAAAGAGCGAGAAGGCTTGAACGAACCCCTCGACGCCGGCGACTTCGGCACCTGGCTGCAGCAAATGCAGGCGGTGCTGCGCGGCGGTACTGCGGGCACCGACGTGCCTTGCGGCGACTGCGTGGGCTGCTGCAGTTCGCACTGGCCCGTGGCACTGCGTGCCGAAGACGAAGCCCTGGTACCCCTGGTGCCGGCGTGGCTGCTGCTGGAACCTGAAGACGCCCCCGAAGGCTTGCGCTACATGGGCTACCGCGAAGACGGCACCTGCCCCATGCTGGTGAAGCGGCAGTGCCGCGTGTACGCGCAGCGCCCGCAGACCTGCCGCGATTTCGACTGCCGCATCTTCACCGCCGCGGGCATCGCTTCCGCGGGCAAGGACAAGCCACTGATCGACGAAAGAGTTCGCCTCTGGCGTTTCAGTTATGCCTCGGCTGAAGACTTGGCGGTGCACGAAGCCATTCAAGCGACAGCGGCGTTCCTGCAGGGCGAAGCGCGAGAAGTACCGGGGTTCCATTTTCCGGTAGCGCCGATAGCCATCGCGGGTTTGGCACTGAAAGCGCACGCGGTATTCTTGAATGGGAATGCGAAAGGCCGGGCGGCGGCAGAACTGGCGCGCGCCGTGGTGGATGCGGCGCGGGCGTTTGACCATACTGGATGCTGACGTGGCGGTGGCATTCAATTTTCCAGAGACGAAGCTACCTAGAAGCCGCCCCATGACGAGCAACACAGGGGAGCCGAAAATTCAAAGCAGCGCCTGCCTTGAAAACTCGCTACGCGTGGCAATCCTGCTGGCCGCTGGAACGATGCTTTCTGCGTGCGGAGTCAACGGCACTATTTACAACAGACTCTCGAAACCGAGTGAAGTCTGCGCTCCAACAACTCTGACTGTGACACCGAACTCGGTAGTTCCTTTATGCGCCAAGTGGAGATCGCTCGGCAACTGGGCCGTCAAGCGTCCCGACGGCACTTGGCTTTATGTGGTCGGGCACATGGCTACGACAACATCTAGGCAATTTCCAGCCTACCGCACCGGGCATGGAATCTACTTCAGACCCGCCGTGCTGCAAGGCCAAAGATCCGGATCGACCGATAGCGTCTCGGAACCAGTCTTCACGGCAGAGGGGCGGTACCGCCTGTATTTTGCCGAGAATGTAGAAACAGAGTCGGATTCCACGACCAGTCTGTGGGTAGATATCCAATATCGACGCCAGCCTAACCAATAGCAGCCCTTATCTCCCCTGCCACCTCGCCCCGCGAAAAAATAAGCAGGAAACCCTAAAAACCGCGTAGCATAAAAACCTAGAAATGGAAATTGGGTTCCTGGTCCCCTGCGATTGCACGAAATGCCATGGTCACGCCAGCCGACAAACTCGCTGCTTCGCTCGCGGCCCTGAAATTCCTGCAGGACACCGGGCACGTCGCGCTGCGCGCAGGCGATTTGTCCCGGACCCATCGCGAACGGCTCATTCGGGCAGGCTTCATCCGTGAAGTGATGAAGGGCTGGTACATCCTGTCTCGACCAGAAGAGCCCCAGGGTGAAAGCACCTCGTGGTTTGCGTCCTTCTGGGCGTTCTGCGCTTCCTATCTGGAAGAACGCTTTGGAGAAGACTGGTGCGTCAGTCCGGAGCAGTCCATCCGCCTGCAGGTGGGCAACTGGACAGTGCCACGCCAGCTGCTGATCCGTTCACCGCGCGGCAACAACAAGCCTACCGCGCTGCTTCACGACACCTCGGTTTTCGATGTCCGCCTGGAATTGCCGCATGACACCAGCCGCGAGACAAAGGCGGGGGTCCGGGTTTACACCCTGCCATCAGCGCTGGTGGCCTGTTCGCCGGCGCAGTTCACCGCGCAACCCATCGAGATGCGGGCAGCTTTGGGGATGGTTCCCGATGCGTCGGAGCTGCTCAGACGATTGCTGGCGGGCGGACACAGTACGGTCGCCGGTCGCCTGGCAGGCGCTTTTCGCAACGTCGGGCGTCAGCGGCTTGCCGACGACATCCTCGGTGCGATGCGGACGGCCGGATACACGGTCACGGAATCCGACCCGTTCGAGCAGCCGTCGGAGATAGCGTTCAGCGCGCGCCAAGTATCCCCCTTCGTCAGCCGCTTGCGCCTGAATTGGGCGCGCATGCGGGAAGAGGTTCTGCGGACCTTCCCTGCGGCACCAAGACGCATCCCGAGTGCCGCCCTCTACCTGCGCCAGCTCGGGGAGATCTACGTCAACGATGCCTACAACTCACTCTCCATTGAAGGCTACAAGGTCAGCGCCGCGCTGATCGACAAGGTGCGCAGTGGAAACTGGAACCCCGATGCCGACAGGAATGACCAGCAACACCGCGATGCGCTCGCTGCTCGCGGCTATTGGCAGGCGTTCCAGGCGGTAGAGAGAAGCATACGGAGAGTTCTCGCCGGCGAATCGGCTGCTCGCGTCGCCGACGACGACCACGTCGTTTGGTACCGCGAACTGTTCGCGCCGAGCGTCATGGCTGGCATTCTCAAAGCCGAGGATTTGGCGGGATATCGGAACGGCCAGGTTTTCATCAGGCACTCGAAGCACACACCGCCCGACAGCCATGCGGTGCGCGAGCTGATGCCCGTCCTCTTCGAGTTGCTTGAGCAAGAAACCTCACCCGCGGTGCGTGCCGTCCTCGGGCATTTCATGTTCGTCTACATTCACCCCTATATGGATGGGAATGGACGCATGGGGCGCTTTCTCATGAACCTCATGTTCGCCTCGGGAGGGTACCCGTGGACAATCATTCCGGTTGAAAGACGTACCGTCTACTTGGGAGCGCTGGAATCCGCCAGTGTCGAGGGAGATATCGGGCCTTTCGCCAGATTCCTCGGCGAGCTCGTGGAAGGCGCTATGCAAACAGGAGGAATGGCCTAGCTAGAAAAGGAACCCGTGGTCTTATTTCCCCTGCCACACCGGCGAACGCTTCTCGGCGAAAGCGCGGGCGCCTTCCTTCTGGTCTTCGCTGGAGTAGAGGCGGTCCACCGTGGGCAGCTTGCGCTTGGTCACCAGGTCGAAGGCCTGCTGCACCGGCAGATGCGCGGTCTCGCGGGAGATTTCCTTGATGCAGGCAAACACCAGCGGCGGCCCGGCGGCGAGTTGGTCCGCCACTTCACGCGCCCGCGTCATGAGCTGGTCTGCCGGCACCACTTCGTTCACCAAGCCCCAGTGCTTGGCCTCGGTGGTGTCGAACCGGCGGCCCGTGAAGAGCATCTCCATGGCCACATGGTACGGAATGCGCCGCGGCAACTTGATGGTGGCGGCGTCCGCCACCGTGCCCGAATTGATTTCGGGCAGCGCGAACGTGGCGTGCTCGGCGGCGATGATGATGTCGGCGGAGATCATCAGTTCGAAGCCACCACCGAAAGCGATGCCGTTCACGGCCGCGATGACGGGCTTGTTCAGCCCCGGCAGTTCCTGCAGGCCGCCGAAGCCGCCTACGCCGTAATCCGAGTCCGGCGCCTCGCCTTCAGCCGCAGCCTTCAGGTCCCAGCCGGGACAGAAGAACTTCTGGCCACCGCCGGTGAG
>CALPVO020000152.1 GCA_943327025.2 Janthinobacterium lividum | reverse complement strand
GGGTTCGCTGAAGTGCCCGCGCAGGCGCGCCAGCAGCTCGGGCGTCATATGCCCTTGGTGGTTAGTCATCTTCACCTGGTCGGCATAGGCAATGACGGCTTTCTCAGCTTCCGTGAACGGGCCTGCCTCATAGGCATCCATGGCATCTACCTGCGCCTGCGTGATGCCGGCAGCCAGTGCGCCAGGCACGTTCTGCTTGTTGCAGGTACGGCAGCCGTGCTCCAGCGACAGCTTCAAGCGGGCGAGTTGCTTGTAGCGCTGCTCCACACGGCCACCGAAGAACAGCGGCATGTAGAACTGGCCCATGACGAACTGCAGCAGTTCGGGGGCTTGTGCGAAAACTTCCACGAAGGTGGCGTCGCCGGTGAGCCCTTGCAGGGTGTCGTAAGCGCCACGCCAGTCGCCGAGCTGGTCGGGTGGCACGCGCGTCAGCAGTGTGTTGATCATCATCCCCCCTCGACAGTAATCCAGTGGCCAATGCCACTGGCCGTGTTCTAGACGTCCATCAGGCCGAAGATGCCGATGGCGGCAACGTTGCGGTTCGGTATGCCACCCAGATTGTGCGTCAAGCCGAGCGCCGGCGCTTTGCCTTGTGGCGAATGCTGGCGCGCACCGGCACGACCGAGTAACTGCAGGTACATCTCGTAGGCCATACGCAGGCCCGAGGCACCCACGGGGTGGCCAAAGCACTTCAAGCCGCCGTCGATCTGGCAGGGCTTGGCGCCACTGCGGTCATAGCGACCATCCAGAATATCGTAAACCGCGCGGCCTTCGGCGGAAAAGCCGAGGTCTTCCATGAGCACCAGTTCGGTGATGGAGAAGCAGTCGTGCACTTCGAACAGGTCGATGGCCTCGGCGCCGGCAATGCCCGCTTCCGCGTAGGCGCGGGCGGCGGCGAGGCGCGTGGTCGGCGTATGCGCGCCATCCCAACTGCCATGGGAAAGTTCCACGCCGTTGGACGGCGCGAGTTGCAGCGACTTCACCGTCACGGCTTCGGTGCGGCCAAGGCTGCGAGCTATCTCCGGCGTGGTGACGATGGCGCAGGCAGCGCCGTCGCTGACGCCGCAGCAGTCGAAGGTGCCGAGCGGGTAGGCAATCATGGGCGCACCTAGCGCCTGCTCGATGGTGATGCGGTTACGCAGATGCGCTTTCGGGTTCAGCGCCGCGTTCTCGTGGCTCTTCCACGACACATGCGCCATGGCGCGCTTCACGTCCTGCATGGACAGCCCATGCTTGGCGGCGTAAGCAGCGCCCAATTGCGCGAAGGCGCCGGGCGGAGTGAAGCCCGGCTGCCATAAATCCTCGAAGGTACCTTTGGCCCGTTCCGGCAGGCCGCCGAAACCCGTGTCCTTCAGTTTTTCCACGCCCATGGCCAAGGCAATGTCCACGGCTCCCGAGGCCACGGCATACACGGCACCACGCAACGCTTCTGTACCCGTGGCACAGAGGTTCTCGACGCGTGTGACCGGTACGTTCGGCAGTCGCAGTGCCATGGACAGCGGCAGGCCCGACTTCGAGGTGGACTGCTCCTGGTAGAACACGCCAAGCCACGCGGCTTCGATACGGTCACGCTCGATGCCTGCGTCTGCGGTAGCCTCTTGAAAGGCTTCGATCATCAGGTCATCGGGACCACAGTCCCAGCGTTCACCGAAACGGGAGCAGCCCATGCCGACGATGGCGACTTGGTCGCGGATACCACGGGCCATGGGTCAGTTCCCTTCGCCGTGCCGGTGTATGGACACGGGCACGGCTTTCCAGAAGTAGCGATGGAAGCCACGCAAGGCGTCGCGGTCCTTCAGGCGGAACACGAAGCGCACGGGCTGGCCGACAGCGGTTTCTCCGGGCGCGGCATCGGTGAATTCGATGAAGGCGTTACCGCCGGCGGCGAAGGCGACGTTGCCATATACCAAGGGCGGTGCCGGTGTGAACGCCAGCCAGTCCTCGGTGAAGGTCTTTACCTTCGCAGCACAGTCGGCGAGCGGAAATTCTTCCTGCGTATCGAAAGCGCGGCAGTCTGGGTTTACGCAGGCGCGCGTGAGCGGGTATTGCACGGTGCTGCAATCGCGGCAGCGGCCACCGATGAGTGCCGTGACCGTGCGGCGCTTGCGCCAGGCCACGCTCTGCGCCGTGCGGTTGTCACGCTCACCACGCATGCCCAGTTCCATCTCGAGCAGGCCTTGGTGCGCCAAGTACCGCGTGTAGCTGGGTTCTTGCCGGCCAGCGGCTAGCGCCGCGCTGAAGTTGCTGGCGGCGGTGCCAGCGAGCGCGCCCGCGCGGAACACCAGGGCATCGATGCCTTGCCCGAAGCCGATGAGCAACAGCAACGCGCCCGGTGCGGCTTTCTCTAGGGTGGCGGCCAACAGCAGCAGCGCATGCGCCGTCCCCGTGTCACCGACGGTCTTGCTTAGCGTGTCGACGAACACACCTTCGCGCAGCCCAAGCTGAGCGGCGAGTTTCTTTTGCGCGGCGGCAGGAGCGTTCACTACGCAGTAGTCGATGGCGCTGGCAGCAATACCTGCGGCAGATAAAGCGGGCGCAACGGCACCGGGGAGCAGTTTGCCCCAGGCTTCGTCACGCACCCAGCGCTCTTCCAGCGTGTAGTCGAAGTCTTCGCCGTCGCTACGATGGTGGTCGACAAAGTCCACGGTAACAGCAGCGCCGCCGAGGTATTCCGCCAGTACGGCGGTGCCCTCTGGTGCACGGCCCATACGGAAAGCGGCGGCGCCGTGACCGTACTGGCTTTCCTGAGGGCTGGCGGGCTTGGCTTGGCGTGCGTCGCTCGCTACCACGACCGTTTCGGGGCAGGCCGGGTCCGCGAGTGCCTGCAGGGCGGCGAGTAAGGCGGAAGTGCCCGCGCGCAGCGAGCCGCCGTGGTCTCGGGCTTGCAAGGCGCCTTCACGGCCCAGCGCTGCGGCCACGAGGCCCGCGTTGCTGCGGTCGGCGAAGGGGAAGGTGGTGGAAGCGAAAGCGAGTGCGCCGAATTGGCGATGGCTTCCGGCAACGCCGTCTGCCGCTACGTCTGCCGTACAGGCACGGATGGCTTCCACCGCCAGCGTCAGGCTGTCTTCGTCCCACGCGGCGTAACTGCGCTCGCCGCCTTTTGGCAAGTTTGGGTTGAACCAGGCGTGGCCCGCGGCAATGCTGCTGCGGGGCAGGCGGGCTCGCGGCAGGTAGACACCGG
The DNA here is from genome assembly GCA_943327025.2 of Janthinobacterium lividum. Taxonomy (GTDB): domain Bacteria; phylum Pseudomonadota; class Gammaproteobacteria; order Steroidobacterales; family Steroidobacteraceae; genus CAIOHZ01. The sequence goes on along the minus strand of CALPVO020000152.1, from coordinate 2,760 downwards.
CAGAGAGCAGCGCGCGCATGGGTTAGGGGGTCGCCGCTTCGGCGGGCGGTGGCGACACGGGAACCGCCGAGACGAACGGCGCCAGCACTTGCTGCACGCGCAAGTGTTCCGGCACACGGTCGATGCCGATGCGACGGTCCAGTTCCTCGTGCCAGTGGTAAATGCGACGCTCCTGATAGTTCAGGTTCAGCCCGCGGAAGCCCGGCGATTCCACCGACTGCTGGATGAACTCCGCGAACTGCGTGTCTTCGTAGAGGATACGCTCGAAATTCGCGATGCGGGTTTCCCACAGTGGGGAGAGCGGTTCGCCGTTGTCGCCCGGCGCGAACCACACCACTTCAATCTCCATCTCGCGCGGGCCGCAGGGCCAGAACAAAATGAACGGGATGCCGCTGTCCGCAACGGGTGTGACCAGGTTCGGGTAGGACATGAACGACGGGTTGTTCTTCGCGATGACCTCGGACACGCCCGGTACTTTCGGCATGCCGCGGGTGCCCGGGTCTTCCCAGTCGGGCCGGCGGTTCGGCGTGAACATCAGCGAATTACCGCCGGCCCACAACTGAATGGTGGTGCCGCGGTGGTCCAAGAAACGGTCCACCGTGTGCTGGTGAATCGACTTCAGGTGGTAAACCTCGAGGAAGGCATCGAGCAAAACCTTCACGTTGCACTTTACGTGGTAGCTCTTCTTGTGCACGAAGCGCGTCTGCTCCGGCGCCAGTTCAGCGAAGAATCCTGGAATGTGGCCAAGGTTTTCGGCGAGCGTTGGTGCGTTGGCGTCTTCGTTCACGAAAATCCAGTTGCCGAACCGCTCGCAGCGCACCGTTGCCAGCGAATGGCAGTTGAGGTCCAGTCCGACGAAGTCGCGCTTGTCGCGCAGGTTCAGCAGACGGCCATCCAGCCCATAGGTCCAGCCGTGGTATTGGCAGACCAGCCCTTCTACCTTGCCGCCGGGCGTTTGTACCAAAGGGGCACCGCGGTGCGCGCAGGTGTTGTAGAAGGCGCGTACCACGCCGTCCTTGCCATGAATGATGAGCACCGGTGAACCGAGGCGCGTGAACAGCAGGAAATGGCCAGGTTCGGGAATTTCGTCGAGGTGGCAGGCGTAAACCCAAGAGCGCTTCCACATAGCCGACATCTCGAGTTCGAGAAAGGTCGGGTCCGTGTAGCGGCCGGCCGGGATGACCGGCAGTTGCGGGAAGCCTGCCGGTGGCCCCGTGCGACCGAATTCGTACTGCATCCCGGCGCGCAGCAGGTCCATGACCTCTTCGCGGGACGGGCTGTGTGTGGGCGTGGACACGGGTAAACCTCCGACAATGGAACGCCAGACAGCTTAGAGACTGCTGACCGCACCGAGTATAGGGGATGCCCTCTTATGAAAGAAACAAGCCTGACTGTTTTTTTTCCCTTCTGCGGTATGTACTATCAGGACTGGCCAAGGGGTGGCCATGGGTTCAGGGGGAACCATGTCAGACTTGATCCTGCACCACTTCGACCCATCGCCGTTCGCCGAGAAAATTCGACTCGTGTTCGGGCTGAAAGGCCTGGCATGGCAGTCGGTCGATATTCCCATGGTGCCACCCAAGCCGGACCTGACGGCATTGACGGGCGGCTACCGCCGCACACCGGTGTTGCAGGTGGGTGCGGACATCTATTGCGATACACGCCTGATTGCTTTGGAACTGGAACGTCGGTTCCCGACGCCCACCCTGTTCCCGGGGGCTACCCGCGGCTTGGCGCTAGCGCTGGCGAGTTGGGCGGACCGCAGTTTCTTCGACCCGGGTGCTGCTCTGGCCATGGGCACGAATCTGGGACTGTTGCCGGAGCCCTTGCTCACGGACCGCAAGGCCTTCTTCAACTTCATGGACTTCTCGCGCTTAGGCGAAGACGTGCCCCACATGTATACCCAGTTGCGCAGCCAACTCGATACGCTCGAGCAGGCCTTGGCAGCGGGGACGGATTTCCTCGGTGGCAGCGCGCCGGGTTGGGCGGATATCGGCGCCTACTTCCCCGTCTGGATGGTGCGCGGCAATCTCGCCAATGCGGTGGACATGCTTGCGCCTTTCCCGCTGGTACGCGCATTTGCTGACCGCATGCTGGCCTTGGGGCATGGTCAGCGCAGCGAACTTGCGGCAACCGATGCGCTCGCCGTGGCGCGCGCAGCCACGGCGCTGCCGGGGGCTGGCGTTACGCTGCGCGACGAGGTTGCCACCGCTCTGAATCTGCAGGTTGGCGATACGGTTCAGGTAACGCCGGACGACTACGGCAAGACGCCAGTGACCGGCACGCTCTACAGCTACACCTTGCATGAAGTGGCCGTACAGCGAATTGATGAACGCGCCGGGACCGTGGTGGTGCATTTCCCCCGGGCGCAGTACCGCGTGGAGCGCGCATGATCGAGTTGCTGTTCTATCCATCGCCCAATGGGCAGAAAGTAGCCATTGCGCTGGAAGAGATGGATCTTCCCTGGAAGCTGACTTATGTCGACATCACGCGCGGCATGCAGTTCACGCCCGAGTTTCTGGCGGTCAGCCCGAACAACAAGATTCCCGCCATCCTCGATCACGATATTCCGGGTGGGCCGCTGCCCTTGTTCGAGTCCGGCGCCATCTTGCTGTATTTGGCAGAGCGCAGTGGCCGCTTCCTGCCGCAAGACCCCCTGCGACGCCACAATACCTTGCAGTGGCTCTTCTGGCAGATGGCTGGGCTCGGCCCCATGGCTGGGCAGGCGCATCACTTTCGCCAGTTCGCCAAGGAAAAAGT
>CALPVO020000151.1 GCA_943327025.2 Janthinobacterium lividum | reverse complement strand
TGGTAGTGGGGCTGGCGCCTGGTATGCACGGCGCCAATCGCACGGGGCGTCCCTTCACTGGGGACCACGCCGGCCTGCTGCTATACCAGGCCCTCTACGCCGCCGGCTTTTCGGACCGCGCCGAGTCTTTGAGCCGCGATGACGGTCTGCAGTTGCGCGATTGCCGCATTACGAATGCAGTTCGGTGTCTGCCGCCAGCCAACAAGCCATTGCCCATAGAGATGCACACGTGTAACGGCTTTCTCGCGCACGACCTCGCCGCGGTGCCGTCTGGCGGTGCCATCCTCGCTTTGGGCCGGGTTGCCCACGAAGCCGTGCTGCGCGCGCTGGGGCTGCGTACCGCGGCCTTCGCGTTTGGCCATGGCGCGGAGCACGACCTAGGCGCGGACCGTCGCCTGTTCGACTCCTACCACTGCAGCCGCTACAACACCCAAACGCGGCGCCTGACCACCGAGATGTTTGCAGCGGTGGTGGGCAAGGCAGGACAATGGGCCCGTGACCACCACGTTGCCGCCCCCCGCTGAAGCTGAGCCTGCGCCCGAGCCCTCGCCCGAGGCCTTCGACCCGAAGGCCTTCGTGGCGACGCTACCGCTACGGCCCGGTGTGTACCGCATGTTTGCGGCCGATGGCGAGCTTATTTACGTCGGCAAAGCGCGGCAGCTGAAGCAGCGTGTCGGCAGCTATTTCCGTGCGGATCTCATGGCACCCAAGGTGGTGGCCATGGTGCGGCAGATAGCGCGTATCGAGGTCACTCTCACCCGTTCCGATACCGAGGCACTGCTGCTCGAGTACAACCTCATCAAGCAGCACCGGCCGCACTACAACGTGCTGCTGAAGGACGATAAGACCTTTCCTTATTTGCGCTTGTCGGCTCACGGCTTTCCACGCATGACTTTCTACCGCGGTGTGCGCCGCGCGCCCGATCGCTTCTTTGGCCCGTACCCAAGTACCTGGGCCGTTCGCGAAACGGTAACGCAACTGCAGAAATTGTTCCGTTTGCGTACGTGCGAAGACACTTACTTCGCGCATCGGTCGCGGCCTTGTTTGCAGCACCAGATCCAGCGTTGCACCGCGCCCTGTGTGGGGCTTATTTCCCAGGCGGACTATGCAGGTGACGTAGCGTCGGCGGTCAGTGTGCTGGAAGGACGAAACGACGACGTGGCCCGCGACTTGGGAACGCGCATGGAAGCAGCGGCTGAAGCGCTGGAGTTTGAGCGCGCGGCCCAACTGCGGGACCAGCTTGCAGCACTTCGCAAACTGCAGGAACAGCAGATCATTACCTCGACCACCGACACCGACTGCGACGCCGTGGCGCTCGCCGAAGCCAACGGCGAGTACTGTGTCGGGTTGCTGTTCATTCGCGGTGGGCGAAGTCTCGGCACTACGACCTTCTTTCCACGTACCGGGGTGGCGGAGCCGGAAGAAGTGCTCTCAGCCTTTGTGGCGCAGTACTACCTTGAGCGCGAGGCGCCGCCCGAGATTTTGGTGCCGATGGCACTGGAAGAGGCAGACGCCCTCGAGGAAACCTTGTCCGAGCGGGCAGGGCGGAAGGTGAAACTGCACCGCGCCCAGCGCGGCCTGAAAGCCAAATGGCTGGAGGTGGCCCGCGAGAATGCCGAGCAGGCCCTGAAGATGAAATTGACCCACCGCGCCGGTGTGGCGGGGCAGTTAGCGGCACTGGGAAAAGCCCTGGGGCTGCCCGCGCCGCCGCGGCGTATTGAGTGCTTCGACATCAGCCACACCGGCGGCGAGGCCACGGTGGCTTCGTGCGTGGTATTTGGTCCCGAGGGGCCGAGCAAGACCGAATACCGGCGCTTCAACATTGAGGGTATCGAGCCCGGGGATGACTACGGTGCCATGCGCCAAGCGCTGGAGCGCCGTTTCCGGCGGATCAAGGCGGGCGAAAGCCCCATTCCGGACGTATTGCTTATCGATGGCGGCAAGGGGCAACTGGCGCAGGCCGAAGAGGTGCTCGCAGCCCTTGGGGTAGAGGTGCCAGCGGTGGTAGGCGTTGCCAAGGGCGCGGACCGCAGGGTGGGGCAGGAGCGCTTGTTCCGCCTCGGCGAGGAGTACGCCGACCTCTTGCCCCCCGACTCACCAGCACTGCATGTGGTGCAGCGCGTGCGTGACGAGGCACATCGCTTTGCCATCACGGGCCATCGGCGCAGTCGCGCCAAAGCGCGGCAGGGGAGCGTGCTGGATGATGTGGCGGGCTTGGGCCCGGCCCGCCGACGCGCCTTGCTCAAGCAATTTGGGGGCCTGAAAGGGGTACAGTTAGCAGGTCTGGAAGACTTGGCGGCCGTGCAGGGTATTGGTCCGCACCTAGCGCAGGTCATTTATGATCATCTTCATGCCGTCAACTGAGCCGGTTTCCGGGAGATACTGTGATGTATCCCCGTTTCGGTCGCGGCCCGCGGCTTTACTCATTCTCTGAAAGACAGTCCTTATCGTGCCATCGCGTTCGTTGCTGAATATCGCCAACATCCTTACCGGGCTGCGCATCCTTGCCATCCCGTTGGTGGTGCTGTTGTTTTTCTTGCCGTATTCCTGGTCGCACATGGCCGCCGGGCTCATGTTTGCGGCGGCGGGCATCACCGACAGCCTCGACGGTTACTACGCGCGCAAATATGGCTTGATCACGCCGCTGGGTGCGTTCCTAGACCCGGTGGCTGACAAGTTGATTGTGGCGGTGGCGTTGGTCCTCATTGTTCACGACAACCACACGTGGTGGATGACCGTTACGGCGGCGGTCATCATTGGCCGGGAAATCGCCATTTCGGCGTTGCGCGAGTGGATGGCCGAGATTGGCGCTCGCCGCAAAGTGGCGGTGTCGTCCATCGGCAAGTTCAAGACCATCTTTCAGATCGTGGGGCTTTCCATGCTCCTGTACCGCGAAGACCTCTGGTTTATCCCCATTTACCCTTTGGGGGTTGCCCTGACAGTGTTGGCTGCCGTCCTCACTTTGTGGTCGATGGTGGCCTACTTGCGAGCGGCATGGCCGGATCTGACTTCGCAAGGCGAGAGCGCTTGACACTGCCGAGAAATGCCTTAATATTCTCTGTCTCGCGAGCGGGAATAGCTCAGTTGGTAGAGCGCAACCTTGCCAAGGTTGAGGTCGCGAGTTCGAGCCTCGTTTCCCGCTCCATTTCTTCATCAGGCAACCCCGGGTCACCGGGGTTTCTTGTCTGAGGGGATAGCTCACCGCGAACACGGTGCGCACCGCAGGCGCGGTAGCAAAGCGGTTATGCAGAGGACTGCAAATCCTTCCAGGCGGGTTCGACTCCCGCCCGCGCCTCCATTCCTTCCCATGTTGCTCGGTATGCCTTAGCCTTCAGTCAGGAGGCCGTCATGGCGCGCGCGATACAAGCAGACCCATCCGACTACGTACTACGCTACCGGTCCATGGGCAGTCTGCTGGCGGCGGTGTTGGCGGGAGTGGCGGCGTTGATGCTGCCCGGTTGTCACGCCCCACAGAAATCCGATTCACGGCAGGCTTTTCTCGTCGGTGGGCCTTGCCGTTACGACGTCTCCGCCGGCATCGCGCAGATTTTGGCGGTGCACCCGGGGGCGGGTGCGGTGGAAATGGACATCGGTTTGTCGATGCCGGCCGAATTCAAGCCGGCGGCGTGGTGGCACCAGAAGGAATGGCGGATTTCCGTGGTGGGCCCGCCGGGTCTCCCGAACCCTAGCTGGCTGGTCGCCAACGGCATGATGGCAGGCGCCCGCTACCCGGTGGAACTTTCTGTCATTCGCGAGGGCACCTGCACGCCTGTACTGCTCCGGTTTCCCGGCCGCCCCTGGATCGTGCAGTAGGCTGTGGGGGCTGGCTCGCGGGCTTCAGGGCTCCCAAGTCCAGTCTTTGCTTTCCTTGCGGCAGCCGCCACCGGGCGCGCCGCGCCAGGCACGGCCCCGTACCACGCGGCCGCTGGGTAAGCCGGTGGCTTCGCTATTCTGCAGAGCGCGCACCCCATTAATCCAAACGTCACTGACGCCGGTAGACAGCTGATGCGGCCGGTCGAAAGTGGAGTGGTCTTGCACGGTAGCCGGGTCGAACACCACCACGTCGGCATACTGTCCGGGTGCTAGGCGCCCACGGTCGGTTAGCGAGAGTACCTTCGCCGGAAAGGAAGTGAGCTTGCGAATGGCTTCCTCGAGCGGGATGACCTTTTCGTCACGCACATACTTCGCTAGCAAGCGCGCGAAGTTGCCATAGGCTCGCGGGTGCTCCGAGTACTTCAAGAACACGCCTTCAGGTGCCGGCGCGCCCGCGTCGGAACCGAAGCTGAGCCATGGCAGCGCGATCTGCCGGCGCATGTTGTCCTCTGACATCAGAAAGTAAGCTACCCCAACGCGGGTACCATCTTCCACGACGAGTTGCATCGCGGCTTCTGCTGGAGAGACGCCGCGCAGCTTGGCTACTTCCGCCAGCGATTTACCGGTGTACTGACGAAGCTCCGGGTTCTTGAACGCCAGCAGCAACATGCCTTCAGGGCCCGCCGCACGATAAAGATTTTCCCAGTCGGATTTGGGCGCGTCCATGTCAGCCGCCACGCGGGCGCGGGTAGCAGGGTCCTTGAGGCGCTCGGCCCACTTCGCGTAGCCGCCTTCCTGCACCCAAGTGGGCATGGCGGCATCCAGCCCTGTGGCTCCAGCGGGGTAGAGGTACATGTCCGCCGTAATGCGCGTGCCACTGGCGCGTGCCGCTTCCACCTTGGCGATGACGGCATCCAGTTTGTTCCAGTTCTGCTTGCCGGCCACCTTCAGGTGGTAGATCTCCGCGGGCGCGCCGGATTCGCGGGCAATCTGAATGGTCTCGTCGACGGCTTCCAGCAGGCGGTCGCCTTCACTGCGCATATGCGCAATGTACATGCCACCGCAGGCGCCAGACTCCGTAGCTAGCGACACCAGTTCTGGAGTCTTGGCGTAGGTGTCGGGGTTGTAGATGAGTGCCGTCGTAACGCCGAGTGCACCGTCTTCCATCGCTTCGCGCACGAGTTGGCGCATCTTCGCCAACTGCGCGGCATCCGGTTGGACGTTGCCTTCGCCAAGCACATGGGTGCGTACGGTACCCGTGCCGACGAAAGACGCTACGTTCGGCGAAACACCGCTGCGTTCCAGTTTCTCCAAGTACTCGTCGAGTGTCGTCCAGTCGATAGACGTCAACGAGGCGTCCGACGCGCGCAGAAAGTTTGCCTTCATGGCGTCGTTCAACGGCCCCATCGACATCTCGCCCATCACTTCCAGCGTCACGCCTTGGCGCAAGTCGCTGAGGGCGCGCTTGTCGATGAGCAGCGACTCTTCCGGGTGGGCCAACATGTTGATGAAGCCAGGCGCTACCGCCTTGCCAGAGGCGTCGAACTCGACCGTCCCCGTGCCCGGGGCTTTCGGGCCGACGTAAACGATGCGGTCTCCCTGCAGCGCGACATCGCCAACAAATGGCTTGCTGCCGCTACCGTCATAGACCGTGCCGTGGCGAAGCACGGTGGAGTAGGTGACAGCCGGAGCTTCGGCTACCGCGGCCGAGGGCAAAGCGCTGACCAATATTGCCGCGATGAGGCCGCGAAGCAGGGGATTGTTCATGGGTGGACTTCGCTCGGCTCAGTACTTGAGGTAGAAATTCATGAAGTGGTGGACGTACGCGGCCCACAACAGCACCAAGCCCGACAGCGCCAGGACCAACGTCCACAAGCGTGCGGCCCATGGCCGGCCGAGAATCCATGCCTGGCGGGCAGCCCACAGCAGCGCCACGGTACCGCCCACGTAACCAAGGATGGACGCCACTTCAATGGCGACGACCACGCCATCAAAGCCTCCGGTCAGTAGGTTCTCACCGCTGGCCGCCAGCAGGATGAAGACAACCCACGACACAGTCGGGACTACCAGGGCCAAGGTAGCCCAGCGCGAGACCCGATGCGCCAGCAATGCCGGGCCCTGCAGTGGCAACTGCACCCCATGACGACGGCGCGACCAAGCCGCGATGGGCCAGAGCAGGACGGTGCCCAACGTGGCGACGAATGCCGCGATGAC
>CALPVO020000150.1 GCA_943327025.2 Janthinobacterium lividum | reverse complement strand
GTCGTAGACGTCGTACGGCTGCTTCTTGCGCAAGTCCCAGGCCAGACCACTGCCGCGCAGCATCGGACCGGAGAAGCCGAGCTGCAGCGCGCGTTCCGGAGTTACCACACCGATGTTCACGGTGCGCTGCTTCCAGATGCGGTTGTCGGTCAGCAGGGTTTCGTATTCATCCACGCACGCCGGGAACCGGTCGGTGAAGTCCTGGAGGAAATCCAGCAGGCTGCCCGAGCGGCTCTCGTTGAGACGGGCGATGTCCTTGGCGGAACGGAACTTCGAGGGCTTGTGCTGCGGCATCGTGTCGGGCAGGTCCCGGTACACGCCGCCCGGACGATAGTACGTAGCGTGCATGCGCGCGCCCGACACCGCCTCGTAGCAGTCCATGAGGTCTTCGCGCTCGCGGAAGCAGTACAGGAAGACCGTCATGGCGCCAATGTCGATGCCGTGCGCGCCGAGCCACATGAGGTGGTTCAGGATGCGCGTGACTTCGTCGAACATGACACGGATGTACTGCGCACGCAGCGGCACCTCGACGCCCATCAGCTTCTCGATAGCCATGACATACGAGTGCTCGTTGCACATCATGGACACGTAGTCGAGCCGGTCCATGTAGCCAATGGACTGATTGAAGGGCTTGGTCTCGGCCAGCTTCTCCGTACCACGGTGCAGCAGGCCGATATGCGGGTCCGCCTTCTGGATGACCTCGCCGTCCATTTCCAGCACCAAGCGCAGCACGCCGTGGGCTGCTGGATGTTGCGGGCCGAAATTCAGCGTGAAATTGCGAAATTCGCTCATGTTGCTGCCTCAGCCGCGGCCAGCCGGACGGGCGGTGAGGCCCGGGGCGTAGCGGTTATCGTCGCGCAGAGTCTTCGGGACCACCACACGCGGCTCAATGGAAACGGGCTCGTAAACCACACGCTGCCGGTTCGGGTCGTAGCGAACCTCGACATAGCCAGCCAGCGGGAAGTCCTTGCGGAAGGGATGACCGATGAAGCCGTAGTCCGTGAGGAGGCGGCGCAGGTCCGGGTGGTCGTTGAAGAGAATGCCGTACAGGTCGAACGCTTCGCGCTCGTACCAATTGGCTGACGGCCACACCTCGATGATGGAGTCGATGATGGGCACTTCGCCGCCCGTGCAAGGGCACTGCACGCGAACGCGCCAGTTGTGCGTCACCGAAAGCAGGTGAACCACCACGGCGTAGCGCGCGGATTGAGCGGTTTCGGCTGGAGCATCCGTGCCAAGCCCGACGAAGCGAGTACCACCTCGGCTGAAACCCGAACGGGTAGCGCTTTCCGTCTTCCACTCGGCAATGCCGTAGTGCAGGTAGTCGATGCCGGAGAGGTCCACCAACTGCTCAAAGCGAAGTTCAGGAGCATCGCGCAGCTCACCGCACACGGTGCGCCAGTCTGCAGCTGCCACTTCGATAGCCACTTCGCCAGCGACGGCCGGCAGCGCCTTGACGCGCTCGCCAAAACGGACCGTCAGCGCCGCCGTGAGGCGGGCAACCGGGGTGGCGGGCACTTCTGCCACAGCTTCGGCAGGCGCTTCGGTTGGGTTGGTCATGGGCCTTCTCGTGCTCGACTTCTGGGGGCCAGGCGTGGGAACCGAAACGCAGCCTTACGGCCGCGCGATGGTGCTCGTGCGGCGAATCTTCTTCTGCAACTGGATGATGCCGTACAGCAGTGCCTCGGCAGTGGGCGGGCAGCCTGGCACATACACGTCCACGGGGACGATACGGTCGCAGCCGCGAACCACAGCGTAGGAGTAGTGGTAATAGCCACCACCGTTGGCACAGGAACCCATGCTGATAACCCAGCGTGGCTCCGGCATCTGGTCGTAAACCTTGCGCAGCGCCGGTGCCATCTTGTTCACCAGCGTACCGGCCACAATCATGACGTCCGACTGGCGGGGACTGGGGCGGAACACCACACCGAACCGGTCGAGGTCATACCGGGCTGCGCCGGCATGCATCATCTCCACGGCGCAGCAGGCCAGACCGAAGGTCATGGGCCACAGAGAACCGGTGCGCGCCCAGTTCATGACGGCGTCGACGGTCGTGGTGAGGAAGCCCTTGCCGGCTACCCCACCCTCTTCCATCGCATCACCCTGCATGAGGTCGCGGGGATCGGCCACGGCCGACACGCTGGCGGTCAATCCCATTCCAGGGCCCCTTTCTTCCATTCGTAAATGAAGCCGACCACGAGCACGCCGAGGAAGATTCCCATGGAGACCAGGCCGAAGGTGCCAATGGCATCCAGCGATACCGCCCAAGGGAACAAAAAGGCGATTTCCAAGTCGAAAATGATGAACAGGATTGCGACGAGGTAGTACCGCACGTCGAACTTCGTGCGGGTGTCCTCGAAGGGCTCAAAGCCGCACTCGTAGGTGGAGGACTTTTCCGCATCTGGGTTGCTAGGACCCAGCAGGAAGCCGAGACCGACCAGCACCACCGCGAGGCCGCCGGCCACCACGAGGAAAATGAGAATGGGCAGATAGTTAGCGAGCATATCCAGCCTATTGGACAGGGTTGCACAAGGCCCCGTAAAGCGGGCGCATTCTAATGCATCGCAGCAGTGTCATGTAAGTCATATTTGTACGCATCGCTTACTTTGCCTTTGATGCCCCGGATTGGTGCGGCGCAGGCATAAAAAAACCCGGCGCTGGGCCGGGTTTCTTACTGGAGTTCCAATCGACTGGTGCCTTCGGCCGGACTCGAACCGGCACGGGTTACCCCACTAACACCTCAAGCTAGCGCGTCTACCAATTCCGCCACGAAGGCAGTCGAGGAACTCCGGAAAACAGTAAAACTAAGGAGCAGCCGGAGCCGCGGGGGCAGGCGCCACCGGAGCCGGAACGACTGGCAGCGGCAGGGCCGCTGACGGGACGGCCGGGGCTGCGGGGGCCGCCTTGTCCAGCACGCTGTCCACGGCAACCTTGGGGCGATGCGCCGCCATGTACGCCAAGGACAGGCTGGTGATGAAGAACAGCGTGGCGAGCACGGCCGTGGTCTTCGACAGAAAGGTGGCCGAACCGCGCGCACCGAACACCGTGCCGGAAGCGCCCGAGCCAAAGCCGGCACCGGCATCGGCACCCTTGCCCTTCTGCATGAGCACCACGCCGATGATGGCCAACGCCAGCACCGCATGGACGAAAATAATGAACGACTGCAACACTAGTAGCGACTACCTAGTTGAACCGGCCGGACCACAGCTTACGCTGCGGCCACCACCCGCAAGAATTCTTCCGCTTGCAACGAGGCCCCGCCAACGAGACCACCATCGACATCCGGTTGGGCGAACAGTTCGCTGGCGTTGGACGCCTTGACACTGCCGCCGTAAAGAATCCTCATCTGGCCGCCCAGTATAGCATCTTTCTCCACGATGCGAGCACGCAACAAGGCGTGGACTTCCTGCGCCTGAGCAGGACTAGCCGTCTTGCCAGTGCCAATGGCCCAGACCGGTTCATAGGCAAGGACGGCCTTGGCGAATGCACCAATTCCGGCCAAGCCAACCACCGCTTCCAACTGCCGCAGGATGACAGTGGCCGTCGCGCCAGACTCCCGTTCCTCCAAGGTTTCGCCAACACACAGGATAGGCGTCAACCCGGCCGACTGGGCAGCCATGAACTTTCGGGCTACTAGCCCGTCGTCCTCGCCGTAGAGGGCGCGGCGCTCCGAGTGACCCACCAGGACATGGGTGCACCCAATATCCCGCAGCATGGTGGCAGACACTTCGCCCGTGAAAGCGCCCTGCCCTTCGGCGCACACCGACTGCGCGCCGACTTGCACGGGGCTACCCTTTACGGCGCGAGCAATCTCGGCCAAGTAAGGGAACGGCGGGCACACCAGCACTTCCGCCCGCGGAGCCTCGAGACTCTCGAGCAAGGCATCGATGAGTTTGGCGTTCTCCGCACGGGAGCCGTGCATCTTCCAATTGCCAGCGACGAAAGGACGACGGTCCATGCACTACTCCAGGGGATGAGAGGCGGCGCGCATGCTATGCCTGCGCCGCCCCGAAAGCAATCGGCAACCGAGGTCCCGCTGAGCGGAACCGAGTTGAACTGGCGAAGAACTCAGGCCGCCGCAGCCCGCACGGCGGTTGCCAATGCCTCGGCCTCGGCCCGTGCGGTTTCGGCATCGCTCGCCTCGACCATGACCCGTATTACCGGTTCTGTTCCGGAGGCGCGCAGCACGACACGCCCAGCGCCGGCGAGCCGCGCTTCCACTTCCGCTTGCACGCGTTGCACTCCCGCATCGGCCTTCAGGTCGACCCGCTTCGCAGTGCGCACGTTGATAAGCACCTGGGGATACTTCTCCATGCCAGACACCAACTGCGCCAAGGAGCGGCCCGTGTGCTTCATGACCGCCAGCACTTGCAGGGCGCTGACCAAACCGTCGCCGGTGGTAGTACGGTCGAGGCAGAGCAGATGCCCAGAGGTCTCGCCACCGAGAATTCCGCCCTCTTCGCGCAGCAACCCCAGCACGTAACGGTCGCCAACGTTGGCGCGACGGAACGGGATGCCGAGTCCACCCAAGGCTTTTTCGAGTCCGAAGTTGCTCATGAGCGTACCCACCACGGGGCCGCGAAGGGTTCCCTCGTCCTGACGTGCCCGGGCCAACACGTAAAGCAACTGGTCGCCGTCCACGAGGCGACCAAGATGGTCGACCATGACCAGACGGTCACCGTCGCCATCCAGCGCAATACCCACGTGTGCGCGGGTACCCGCCACCGTGAGCTGGAGCAAGTCCGGGTCCGTGGAACCACAACCGGAATTGATGTTGCGACCATTGGGCGAGCAACCGATGGGAATCATCTCGGCGCCGAGGTCCGCAAGCACGCGCGGCGCCACCTTGTAGCCGGCGCCATTGGCGCAGTCCACCACGACCTTAAAGCCCTCGAGGTTCATGCCACGCGGCAGCGTCGAGCGACAGAACGCGCCATAGTCATCCACCGCCCGCTCCACCCGGCTGGCTCGGCCTAGCGCAATGCTCTCGCGCGTAACCGGGGGCTCGTCAATGAGCGCCTCGATGGCCTCCTCGATGTCGTCCGACAACTTGCCGCCGGCGCCGTCGAAGAACTTGATGCCGTTGTCATCAAACGCATTGTGCGAAGCGGAGATGACCACACCGAAGTTGCAGCCGAAGTGCTGCGTCATGAAGGCAATGCCGGGCGTGGGCAGCGGGCCAATGAGCTTCACATCGACGCCTGCGGCGACGAAGCCCGCCTCTAGCGCGCTCTCGAACAGGTAGCCAGACACCCGAGTATCTTTGCCGATGAGCACTGAGCCACCGCCTTCCGGCGCCAATACCCGCGCTGCCGCACTGGCAAGCCGCAAGGCAAAGTCCACGGTCATGGGGTGAGTTCCCACCCGCCCACGAACACCATCAGTACCGAAATACTTGCGAGCCACTTGCTTCTCCCCACCTGCGCCGGTTTCAGGCGCCATCGAAACCAATCTAGTTGTTCACCTTGCTGCGGCACGTACCGCAGCAGCGAGCTTCACCGCATCCACGGTGGCCGCCACATCATGGGCACGCACTATATGCGCTCCGGCGCGAACCGCCAGCGCTGCGGCCGCCACACTGCCCGCCAAACGTTGGTCCACGGGCCTGCCGGTGACCGCACCGACCGTGGATTTGCGGGACAGTCCCACTAGCACCGGCACTCCGGACGGCGTCGCCGCCGGCAATTCGGCTAGCAAGCGGAGATTGTGATCCAGGTTTTTGCCGAAACCGAAGCCCGGGTCGACCAGCAGACGGTCTTCCGCCATACCCAGCGCACGGCAAGCCTCGAGCCGCGCCTGCAACCAATCGCGCACCTCGACAACCACATCCGTGTAGTACGGGGACTGTTGCATGGTGCCCGGCTCGCCCTGCATGTGCATGAGGCAAACCGCAGCACTGGAAGCCGCAGCCGCCTCCAAAGCGCCGGGCAAACGCAAGCCACGAACGTCGTTGATGAGGTGCGCGCCTGCCGCCGTGACCGCGCGGATGACCGCAGGCTGGCTGGTATCCACGGAAATGATGACATCGAGCTCTTGCCTGAGCGCTTCGACCACCGGT
>CALPVO020000149.1 GCA_943327025.2 Janthinobacterium lividum | reverse complement strand
TCGCCCGCATACATTTTGCGACGGTCGTCGATAATCTTCGCCACCCGCGGATGCAGCGTGAAGTCCGAAGGAACGTGTGTCAGGCGCGCGCCCAAGCGCTTCAGGTCCACCAGCGGCACGCCAGTCAACGGCATCGCATTCGGGTCGGCGTCGAGGAATGGTGTCCAGTCCACTGTGTACTTGTTGCCAATGAGGCCGAGTGCAGCGCGCGCCTGCGGCTTGCCCTCATCCAACCCCTTGCGGTACTCGGCCACCATCGCATCGGCAGCCCCGGCCGCAAGGACGCCTAGCGATTCCAACTGCTGCGCGTACAACTGGCGCGGCGTGGGGTGCTTGCGAATAACCTGATACATCACCGGCTGGGTGGCCGCCGGTTCGTCTGCTTCGTTGTGGCCATGGCGGCGATAGCAAACCAAGTCGATGACCACGTCCTTATGAAACTTCATGCGGTAGGCCAGCGCCAGGCGCGCGGTGAACACCACGGCCTCTGGGTCGTCGCCATTCACGTGGAAGATGGGCGCTTCGACCATCTTGGCCACGTCTGAGCAGTACAGCGTCGAGCGCGTATCGCGCGGGTCGCTGGTGGTGAAACCCACCTGGTTATTGATAACCAAGTGCACCGTGCCGCCCGTGTAGAAGCCGCGAGCCTGCGACAACTGGAACGTTTCCATCACCACGCCCTGCCCGCCAAAGGCAGAGTCGCCGTGGATGACGATGGGCACCACCTTGTCGCCGATGGCATCATCGCGACGCTCTTGACGAGCGCGGGCCGAGCCTTCTACCACCGGGTTCACCACCTCTAGGTGGGAAGGGTTGAAGGCGAGCACCACGTGCACGTTGCCACCGGGCGTGCGGATGTCCGCCGAGAAGCCCTTGTGGTACTTCACGTCGCCCGAGCCCTTCAAGTGGGCCAGGTCGTAGTTGCCTTCGAATTCATCGAACAGCTTGGAAGGCGCTTTACCGAGCGAGTTCACCAGCACGTTCAGGCGCCCACGATGCGCCATGCCGATGATCATTTCGTCGACACCCTGCACACCGCCCTGCTGGATGAGGTCGTCGATGAGCGGGATAAGCGCATCGCCGCCTTCTAGCGAAAACCGCTTTTGGCCGACGTACTTGGTATGCAGGTAACGCTCGAGGCCTTCAGCGGCTGTGAGCTGCCACAGAATGTTTTTCTGCTCTTCCACTTGGAAGCGATGACTGATGCGGCCTTCCTGGAAGGCATCTTGCAGCCACAAGCGTTCTTCGCTGGAGGACACATGCGCAAACTCGGCACCGATACGACCGCAGTAAGCTTGCTTCAGCTTGCCGACGATATCGCGCAGCTTCATGCGCGCCGGCACTGCAGGCGTGCGGCTGCCGGTAAAGAAGCTTTCGTCGAGGTCTGCTTCACCCAAGCCGAAGTAGGCCAGGTCCAGCACGCGCGGCGTATCGCGCTTCATCATCTTTAGCGGGTCAATGTCTGCCACCAAGTGTCCACGGTTGGCGTAGACCTGAATCATGCGAGACACTGCGCCCTGCTTTTCCACGGCCTGCGTGTCGCGGGCATTGTCGGCCACCGCAACACGCGGCGCGCGGGCACGACGCTCTAAATCTTGAACGACGGGGCCATGAGGCCTTTCGTTCCGCGGGTCGGCGCCGGCTTGGCGCACCAAGGCGCCAAACCAGTCGCGCCATTCACTGCTGACGGAGGAAGCGTCGACGAGCCATCGCTCGTAGAGCTCTTCTACGTAAGAGGCGTTGGCGCCGTAAAGAGGGGAAGTTTCAAGCAGGGCGCGGGTAGCGTCGTTCATCTTGGGGGGCGAGCCTGGCCGTTGGGCGGGCCATTCCGACTGCGGTCGCCAGTATAGCGGAGCGCGCTGCCCCGACAAAATGCGAATCAATCTCAGTTTTACATTGAATAACTATTCAATAGTTGGATTGTTGAACAGTTTTATGCATCACCTCGAGCTGACAAACAGCCGAAGCCCCAAGGCCACCAGCACCGCCAAACCCACCATCAACCACAAAGACGGCCCCGAGACTCTGACGTGGATGCGGTCAGCGCGACGACGCCCACGACTGCGGACCAAGCAGCGAACATTCCCGGCCAACACCTGCCGCCAGACCGGGCGACGACGGTCGCGGCTCGACCGGCGGTCATGGTAGACCCCAGGCGCGTAGCGTTGCTGACCGGTGAGCTGGTACACCACTTCCCGACGACCAAGAACGCCCTTGGGAAGTCCGTCGCCCGGAGTCCCTTTCGGCATGCGTTTGCGTATCCTGATCATACTTACCGAGAATGCAGGTCCCGTGCCAGCCCGAGCAACGCTGGGTAATCGCCCGAAAACGTAGGTGTTTTTGCGTACCGCCAGAGGCGGACCAGGGGCCACGAAAGCCGCTTGTAAAACCCCCCGACGACGGCCAATGTGACTTGGTTCACGAAAATTGGCGCCCCGAACAGGAGTCGAACCTGTGACCTCGCCCTTAGGAGGGGCGCGCTCTATCCAACTGAGCTACCGGGGCAACCGACAACATTCTACCCCTGCCGACGCGCGGCGCGCAGCAGGTCGACCGCCTTCTCGCCAATCATGATGGTCGGGGCGTTGGTGTTGCCGCCATTGATGGACGGCATGATCGAGGCGTCCGCGACCCGCAGGCCGGCCACGCCGTGCACCCGTAACTGCGCGTCCACCACGGCCCCAGCATCGGGACCCATACGGCAGCTACCCACCGGGTGGTAGACCGTGTCGGAGGTTCTGCGAATGAAGTGCTCGATGTCGGCGTCGCTGGTGGCCATCCGTGATGCCGCCACTTCCTGGCCACCAAAAGCGGCTAGCGCCGGTTGGCGCAGAATATTCCGCGCCAAACGTACCCCCTTCACGAGCCGCGAAACGTCGTCCGCATGCGTGAGAAACGCGGGATCAATAAGCGGCGCTGCGAACGGGTCGCGGCTGGCCAACTGCACACTACCCCGGCTTTGCGGGCGCAGCAGGCACACATGGCAAGAATAGCCATTGCCCCACAGCATCTGGCGGCCGTGGTCCTTCAGCTTCGCAATGATGAAATGCAGCTGGAGGTCGGGTAATGCCTCAGCGGCATCCGTCTGAATAAACCCGCCCGCCTCCGCCAAGTTGCTGGTCAACAGGCCTTGGCGCTGGTTGCGCCACTGTAAAGCCGCGCGCACATACCGGGGCAACTGCGTTGGCAGAATTCCCACCGTTTCCTTGGCCGCAGGGGCATCCACTACCAGCACCGTGTCCGGGTGGTCGTGCAGGTTCGCGCCCACGCCGGGCAAATCGTGCACCACCGACAAACCGTGGGCTTTCAGCTGCGCACCGGCACCAATGCCAGACAGCAACAACAACTGCGGCGAACCGAAGGCACCCGCCGCCAGTACCACCTCACCGCCGGGGCGCACGGTGAAACGCTGCGGAGCGCCGCGCCGCGCACCGACAACAAACTCGACGCCCGTAGCGCGCAAACCTGCGTCACTGCGTTCAGTAAGCACGCGGGTGGTGTGGGCGGCAGTCACCACCGTGAGGTTCGCCCGTCCGAGCACTGGCGTCAGGTAGCCCTTGGCAGCACTACAGCGCTCGCCATTGCGGTGTGTGGCTTGGTAGTGCCCCACCCCAAGCTGTGCGGCGCCGTTGAAATCGCCGTTCAGTGGCCAACCCGCTTGCATGCCCGCTTCCACGAATGCGTTGCGTAGCCCGGCAGAGCTGCGCAAATCCATCACGTTCAGCGGGCCGCCCGTGCCATGCCATTCGTCGGCGCCACGCTCATTGTGCTCGGCACGTTTGAAGTACGGAAGTACATCGGCGTAGGACCAGCCCGGGTTGCCCGCGGCGGCCCAAGCGTCGTAGTCCGCCGCCGCGCCACGAATGTAGACCATGGCGTTCAGCGAACTGGAACCGCCGAGCACCTTGCCGCGTGGCTGGTAACCACGTCGGCCTAACAAGCCCACCTGCGGCACCGTGTCGTAACACCAATTATCAGAACCGGTAAGCGCCAGCCCGGCAAGGCCTGCCGGGCAATGAATCAGGACGCTGCTGTCCACGGGGCCGGCCTCGAGCAAGGCCACGCGTACCGCAGGGTCTTCGCTCAGGCGCGCGGCCAGCACGCAGCCGGCCGAACCGCCACCGACGATGAGGTAGTCGAAGGCGTTCTTCGCATCGCTCATCGCGAAGCTCCAATCATGTCCCAGGTCCATTGCATGGCGGCGTACCTTAACGGTGCAACAAAGTCAGGCCTTGCTCTCCCCCATCATCGCGGTGAACTTCTTCGAGAACACCAGCAGGACCAGCCCTGCGGCGATGGGCAGCAGGCTGACACGCCAGAACAACGTGTCGAGCGGCATGGATTCGTACATGCCCGCCATGGCACCGGCCAAGAAGTTACCCACCGAAGCACCCAAGAACCACACGCCCATCATGGCACCGACGATACGGCGCGGGGCTAGCGTGGTCATGGAACTGAGCCCCACGGGGCTGAGCATGAGTTCGGAGATGGTGTGCACCAAATAAACGCTAGTTAACCAAAGCGGGCTGACGAGCGTTCCCGGCTCTGCGGCGGCGCGCGCCGGAATGACCAACAACATGAAGCCAAGGCCGACCCCCACCAGACCCCAAGAGAACTTGGTGGGCGCCGAGGGCTGCGAAGTGCCCCACTTCAGCCACAACCAAGCCACTAGCGGCGCGAAAATAATGATGAACAGCGAGTTCAGCGACTGGAACCAACTGCTGGGGAACGGCATGCCGAACAACTGGTTCGAAGTGCTGCGGTCTGCGAACAAGTTCAGGGTGGAACCGGCCTGCTCGAATACCGACCAGAACACCGCCGCGCAAATGAAGAACACGAAGATGACCATGAGGCGCGCGCGTTCGGCAGCCGTCCAGCTCTTGTCGATGAACAGCGAGCCGAAAAACAGCACGGTAATGACCAGCAAGGAATAGCCGGCCCAGTCGCGTACGGACGCCGCGGACAAGGGCAGCGCTCCGGTGACGGCGGCAATGGCCACCACCACCAGCAAGCCCAGGCCCAGCCCGCCCCAACGCCACGCCTGCTGACGGTACTTGGTGGCGAGCTCCGGCGTGGTGGCACTACCGGGGGCTATGCCAGCCTGCCCGAGCTTCTTGCCACCCACCACATACTGGATGACACCTAATGTCATGCCGATGCCAGCGGCACCAAAAGCGAAATGCCAGGTAGCGTTCGGGTCCATACCCCAGCCGACGACCATGGCGCGGAAGCCTTCCTGCTGCGCCAGGTAGCCGGTGACCAAAGGCCCCAGGAAGCCGCCGAGATTGATGCCCATGTAGAACACCGAGAACGCCGCGTCGCGGCGGGCATCGTCCGGTGCGTAGAGCTCGCCCACCATCACGCTGATGTTTGGCTTCAGCAAGCCCGTGCCCAGCACGATCAGGGTCAAGCCGAGGTAGAACGCCGCCGTGGTAGGAATGGCGAGCGTGAAGTGACCGGCAGCGATGAGAATGCCGCCCGCCAGTACTGCACGCCGAGGGCCGAGTACCCGGTCCGCCAGCCAGCCACCAGGAACACAGAAGAGGTACACCATGGCGGTATAGGTGCCGTAGATGGCCGCCGCCGTGGTGCTATCCAGCCCCATGCCGCCCGCGGCCAGTGGGGCCGCCATGAACAGGATGAGGAAGCCGCGCATGCCGTAGTAGGAAAAGCGCTCCCACATTTCGGTGAAGAACAGCGTGGACAGCCCGATAGGGTGTCCGAAAAACTGGCGGTCTGACGTGCGTTCTGCTTGGGACACGGTTACTTCCTTGGCGGGAGACAGGCGCCCCTGCAAACGGGGCCTCCCCGCACTTTAGCCGAAGACGCGGCGCGTGGCGCGTAGCCTAAAAGGTTTATAGCCCTAGCTGAAACGCAAGGCCCGCAATGCCAGAACCCAAGACGACCGGAATGACCCCGGAGCGGAACCTGAATAACGCAATTCCGGCGCCCAGCCCGATTACCGCCGCGGGCCATTCGAAGTGGGCAGACAGACCAAGCGGCCACAGCACATGAACGGCGAAAACAAGCGCCAGATTCAGGATGACACCCACCACGGCCGCTGTAATACCCGACAGGGGCGCCGTGAACTGCAATTTCCCGTGGGTCG
>CALPVO020000148.1 GCA_943327025.2 Janthinobacterium lividum | reverse complement strand
TCGGTGACCCTGACCCAAATCTTCCGCAACGGTTACCGCAACCAAGCCTTGCCAGGCATCGCCAATGGCACGGTCACGCGGCCGGACTACAATCCGCGCGTCAGCCACTACGCCACCTATCACTTGTCCGCCACCCTGCTTCAGTTCGCGCCGAACTACCAACTGACCTTGGGAGTGAAGAACCTGTTCAATACCGCCCCGCCGTTCGCTGTCACCTATGACAGCAATTCTGGTGCTGGTAGCTCATGGGAGCCCCGCCTAGCGGATCCGCGAGGCCGCTCGTTCACGCTGCGGGTAGATGTTAAGTACTGATAGGGCACTAACGTGCCCGGCGGCGTGGCTGTCGCCAGCGCTGCGCACTGGCTCGTCGAACCCACTTGTTGATGGTCGTGGGTTCTTACCCGCCGTTTGGCGTTGGTGCAAATAAAGGAAGTGGCGCGCCCGGCGGGAGTGCTCGGCCCCTGTGGGGCCTCGTCCCTCGTTGCACTCGGGATCGCCGGCCGTTGGCCGGCGCCCTTCGCCAGCGCTGTGCGCTGGCTCGTCGAACCCACGTGTTTATGGTCGTGGGTTCTCACCCGCCGTTTGGCGTTGGTGCAAATAAAGGAAGTGGCGCGCCCGGCGGGATTCGAACCCACGACCTACGGCTTCGGAGACCGTCACTCTATCCAGCTGAGCTACGGGCGCGCGGCAGACTGCTGAAACAGTGCTGAGAGCGAAATGATACAGCAAGCGGCGCACCGGCGGGATTGGCGCCCGCAGTCTTTTGGTAGCCCGGGCACCGGCGCGCGGGGGTTGCGGGAAGCCGGGGTTTTGCAGTGCGTCCCGCGCCCCGTATACTTGCGCCCGGCGGACTTCCGCCCTGTCCATCCATCGCATTCCGTCCGGGGGCCCCGTGAGTAAGCACGACGACCATTTCTTCAATGTTTTCAGTGTGGTTATTGGCATCCTCGTTGCCATCACCATCGGTATCTTCGTGCTGGCACGCATCACGGGCTATGACCACCAGGGTCAGTACGCCGGTAAGGAAGGCCTTGCCGCCGAGCAGGTTGCGGAGCGCATTGCGCCCGTGGGCCAGGTGGCTGTCGCCGGGCAGGACAACAGCGCGCTCGCGATTCAGCCGGATGACCCGTCGAAGGCCGTGGCAGCGCAGCCGCTGCCTGCGGATGGTGCGGCCACTTACACGGCGGTGTGCGCTGCCTGTCATGGTGCCGGTATCGCCGGTGCCCCGAAGTCCGGCGACAAGGCCGCGTGGGCGGCGCGCTTGGCTCAGGGCAAGGAAACCCTCTACAAGCACGCGATCGAAGGCTACCAGGGCGCCAAGGGTGTCATGCCTGCCCGTGGCGGCCGCACGGACCTGACCGACGACCTCGTCAAGCAGGCCGTCGACCACCTCATCGCGATGTGATTGGCCGCGCCAAGCCCGTCACGCCAGTGGCGGGCTTGGGTGTGAGCCAGGTTTCCAGCTGGCGCAGTTGCAGCGCCACCCCCAAGTCATCTTTCGTTACGCTCGCGCGTCCGGCCAAGTCGGCCGAGGTGCGTGCCACGCGCAAGGCGCGATGACAGGCGCGCGCCGACATTCCGCGCCGTGCTGACGCTTGGTCCAGCAGTTCACTCGCCGGTGCGTCGAGTGAAGCGAAGTCCCTGAGTTGTCCCACCGACAAGTGCGCGTTCAACGTGCCGCGCACGGCTTGGCGTTCGCGCGCACGCAAGACGCGTTCGCGTACATTGGCAGAGGGTTCGGAAACTGGGGGTGCCACTCCGCCCGCAGCCTCGTGCTTTCCCGCGGCCTTGGGCTCCAGCGCTACTTGCAGGTCCATGCGGTCCAGAAAAGGCCCAGACAGGCGACCTAGATAGCGCCGCGCTACGGCCTCGCCACAGCGGCAGCGCTGCAAATCCGGGAAGTAGCCGCAAGGGCAGGGGTTCATGGCGGCCAAGAACTGGCATTCGGCGGGGAAAGTGACATGCCAGCGCCCGCGGGCCAGCGCCACGCGACGGTTTTCCAGAGGCTCTCGCAGCGCATCCAGCACGGCGCGAGGATATTCGGCCAATTCGTCGAGGAAAAGCACGCCATGGTGCGCGAGCGAGACTTCGCCCGGGCGGGGTGGCTGGCCACCGCCGATGAGCGCGATAGCCGTGGCGGAATGGTGCGGGGCGCGCCACGGCCTTTGCCCGAAAGCGGGGACTGCTAGACCGGCGGCGGCATGTAGGACGGCACTTTCCAGGGCGGCCTCGGGTGACAGGGGTGGCAACAGGCCGGGCAGGCGCTCCGCGAGCAGGGTTTTGCCGGTGCCGGGCGGCCCCGCCAGCAGTAGCGAATGTCCGCCGGCGGCAGCAAGTTCCAAGGCCTGCCGCGCCAGCGATTGTCCGCGGACCTCAGCGAGGTCTGCGATGAACCCCGGCGTGACTGTTGGCAATTGCCCGGTATGAAACCCTAACGGGTCCTCGCCGCGGCAGTGGGCCACGACTTCGGTGAGGCTGTTGGCTCCTGCCACCCGCAACCCGGGAACGCACAGGGCGCTTTGCAGGCTGCTGCGTGGCACCACCATGGAATGCCCCGCCGCCGCCGCACGTGCCGCCGACACCAGCAGATTTCGCTCCGGGCGTAGAGTGCCGTCGAGGGCGAGTTCGCCGAAAAACTCGGTGGCTTCCAGAGCGCGAGGTTCCAGTTGGCCCGAGGCGGCGAGGAGGGCGAGAGCCAGCGGTAGGTCGAACCGACCGCCTTCTTTGGGCAGATCGGCTGGGGCGAGATTGACGGTGACCCGGCCTGCGGGGAAGGGTAGGCCGGAAGTTTCGAGCGCAGCACGAACCCTTTCGCGGCTCTCGCGCACGCCTGCGTCGGCAAGGCCGACCAACTGGAAGTGCGGTAAGCCGGCGCCCACATGCACTTCGCAGTGGACCAAGGGCGCTTCCACGCCCCACTGGCCGCGGGTGAGGGCGGTAGCCAGGCTCATGCCCGGCCACCGGCGCGCGTTAGGGGTTTTTTTCCAGCGCTGCCAAGCGGGCTTCCAGCGCTTCCAGCTTTTCGCGAGTGCGGGCCAACACGCCGGCCTGAACGTCGAATTCTTGCCGCGTGACGAGCTCCAGCTTGGCCAGGCCCGCCTGCAAGACGGCGCGGAAGTTCTGTTCCATATCCTGTTGCAAGGCACGGAACTGGGGGGGCATGGCCTCGCCGAGTTTGCGGGCGAGATCGTCGAGGGTATGCGAGTCGAATTTCATGGCGCGGCTCCAACGGTTGGCGCGCAGCCTCGCGGGTGCGGCCCCTGCCTGTCAACTGGGAAATACCTGCAAGCCCCAAACATGCGCCAAATTGGTGCGCCGGCGGGATGGCTGGGGGTGGGTTTGGTGCGCCGTTCGGCCAAAGGTGGGTGCCTTCAGGGCACTGTACTGACATACGCGGAGGTAGTGGACGGTGCTTCGCTGCCGCCACCCGAAAGGGGCTGCAGTGCACGGGGATGGGTGTGTGTAACCTGCTGTTTTTCATGGCTTCCTTGCCTTTTTTGTGGCGTGTTTTGCGAGCGTCTCCGACCGCCCTGACAGGGGCTCGGGCCGCTGCCAAGGTGCTGCGTGTAGACCCGCTGAGCGCCCGTGGCACGGAAACTGCAAAATGCTCAGCGTGAGACTACCGACGTTGCCATGAATACGGTCAGCCGCTTCGTGGTGCGTTTGTGGGAAAAGACACCGCCCCGCCACCGGAACCACGCAAAAGGAGGATGAACGTAGTGAAACTCATCACCGCGATCATCAAGCCTTTCAAGTTGGACGAAGTGCGCCAAGCGGTGACTGACCTGGGAATCCAAGGCGTGACGGTCACGGAAGTGCAGGGCTTCGGCCGGCAGCGTGGCCACAAGGAGCTCTACCGCGGTGCGGAGTACCGGGTGGACTTCCTGCCGAAGACCAAGGTGGAACTCGCGGTCGACGACAGTGTGTGCGAACAGGTGGTGGAAGCCATCGCCAACGTGGCACGCACCGGCAAGGTCGGCGATGGAAAGATTTTCGTGCAGGGGCTGCCGCAAGTGTTGCGCGTACGCACCGGCGAGACGGGGCCGGACGCCATATGAACGGCGCTTGCCCTGCCTGTGTTTTTGTTTCGTTTCTGCTCTCAAGTCTGTGAAGAAGGGGACTGTCGTGAAATTGCCCACTCTCGCCCAATCCACTTCGTCGGGAAGCGCCTTGCGGCGTATCTCCTCGGCGCTTGGCCTGTTGGCCGTCTCGTTTGCGCCGCTGGCGCTCGCCGGCGCACCGCCGACGCCCGACAAGGGTGACACCGCGTGGATGATGACTTCCACGCTGCTCGTCATCCTCATGACCATTCCCGGTCTCGCACTGTTCTACGGCGGCATGGTCCGCTCGAAGAACGTGTTGTCGGTGCTGATGCAGGTCTTCATCATCTTCTGCCTGTGCACAGTGCTGTGGGTGGTGTACGGCTACAGTCTGGCGTTCACCGCTGGCAACGAGTTCCTCGGGGGTCTCGACAAGCTGTTCCTGAATGGCGTGGACAGCACCACGCTGGCCGCGACATTCTCGAAGGGTGTCTACATCCCTGAATACGTTTACGTCGTGTTCCAAGGAACGTTCGCAGCGATTACGCCCTGTCTCATCGTCGGCGCTTTTGCCGAGCGCATGAAGTTTGGCGCCATCCTGGCGTTCGTGCTCTTGTGGTTCACCTTCGCCTACCTGCCGATAGCGCACATGGTGTGGTTCTGGGATGGTCCGGATGCGTACACGGATGCCGCCACGGCTGCCACGGCGCTGTCGCACGGTGGTTACCTGTTCCAACTCGGCGCACTCGACTTCGCTGGTGGCACGGTGGTGCACATCAACGCTGGTATCGCGGGTCTCGTCGGCGCGCTGATGGTTGGCAAGCGCTTGGGTTACGGCACGGCTGCTATGCCCCCGCACAACCTGCCGCTCGTCATGATTGGCGCCTCGCTGCTGTGGGTGGGCTGGTTCGGCTTCAACGTTGGCTCGAACCTCGAGTCGAACGCCTTCGCCGGCCAGGTGTTCCTGAACACGGTACTGGCGACTGCAGTGGCTACCTTGGCATGGACGCTCGTCGAGTGGGCTGTGCGTGGCACGCCGACGATGCTGGGTGCTGCCTCCGGTGCGGTGGCCGGCCTCGTGGCCATCACGCCGGCTTGTGGCTGGGTGGGCCCCATGGGCGCTCTCGGTATCGGTGCAGCGGCGGGTCTTGTCTGCCTCTGGGCTGTCACGTGGCTGAAGCACAAGCTGAAGTACGATGACTCGCTGGATGTGTTCGGCGTGCACTGCGTCGGCGGCATCCTCGGCGCCATCCTCACGGGTGTGTTCGCTGACCCCGCCCTCGGTGGCGCTGGCTTCTATGACTGGGTGACCATGGAAGTGGCCCCCTACGACATGACGGCGCAGGTCATCATCCAGGCCAAGGCAGTGGGTATCACCCTGCTGTGGTCCGGCTTGGTGAGCCTGGTGGCCTTCAAGTTGATTGACCTGACCATCGGTCTGCGCGCCTCGGAAGAGACGGAGCGCGAAGGCCTGGATACTGCCGAGCACGGTGAACGCGCTTACGGCTGATCCCTAACGTCCCCCCTCGGGGTGGAGCCGCGAGACTCCGACCCCTGCCCCCGAGCCTCATTGCTCGGGGGCTTTTTTATGGGCGGAACCTTTGTAGAGGAAACAGTCGGGAGTGGGCGGCGTCGGCTTAGTGCGCCTCGTCCCAGTTCAAGCCCACGCCTACTTCCACTTTCAGTGGCACGCGTAGTGCAGCAGCCGCGCACATGTGTTGGCGGACGCCTTCACGCACTTCTTCCACGGCATCGGCCCGCACTTCAAGCACCAGTTCGTCGTGCACTTGCATGATGAGGCGCGCGGGAGCGGTTTCGCCTTGCGCCTGTAGCCAGCCTTCCACGTCGATCATCGCGCGCTTAATGATGTCCGCGGCAGTGCCTTGCATGGGCGCATTGATGGCGCTGCGCTCGGCGTACTGCTGCAGTTGCTTGTTGCGTGCGTTGATGTCCGGCAAGTGCAGCCGGCGCCCGAACACGGTGGATACATAGCCTTGCTCGCGAGCAGCCTTGCGGGTCTCGTCCATGTAGCGCTTCACGCCGGGGTAGCGAGCGAAGTACAGGTCCACGTACTG